>NZ_JACJDM010000013.1:0-84436 GCF_014163545.1 Pseudoalteromonas sp. SR45-6 | reverse complement strand
TTTTTGAGCTGTTGATGGGCATTTAAAACGCGTTTACGTTTACTTAAACCTTGGCGCTTAAAGCTCTGAATTGGCATTACGCTAGGTTGCTCTTGCCCCAATGTAGGGATTGTAAAGTTAGCAACATCATCATTCGGTAATGCTATTTCTTGCTCATGTACACGTAAGGCTGCAAGGGTGTCGTTATTATCAACTTCACTCGGGCAAATAAATATGCCCATTTTACGTAATTTAACCCCTAAGCCTATGCTACTTGAATATCGTACAATTGGGGCTGCTAAGATCAATCCAACTAAGATCGGCGATAACCACCAAAAGAATACAGGCGTAAAGTAATAAGCAATACCGCCCCAAGCTAAGGCGATTAAGGTTGATAGTAATGTGTAACCTATCGCTTCTTGCCACGGAACCATGCGGCCTGATCGAGGCTGGGCGTCCCACGTTACTTTTTTACCTAAAAATACACACACCACAAAGTAGCTATGAAAAACCATCATCAGCGGGGCGATAATAATGGCAAACACGGTTTCAATGATTGAGCCTAAAATTAATTTAAATGAGCCGCCAAATTGTTTATTACGATGGATCAGTGTGACAATAATCCCCATTAATTTCGGTAATAATAACAACACAATTGTGACAAAAAGCAACGAGTTAATTAATTCTGTTTTTGCTATTTGCCAAGTCGGAAATAATTGATACGCCTGATTAAAATAGACATTACTGTTTAGTGCGCGGGTGACCGCATCTATGGTACTTAGCACTAACATTGATAACCAAATTAATGATGAAATATATGCCGTTGCACCTAATAAAAAGTGCAGCTTGCTGATTATTTTTAAACCCGACGCAGGTAACAAACCTAAATGTTGAATGTTGCCTTGCACCCAACGCCTGTCGCGAATAGCGTAATCTAAAATATTACTCGGTACTTCTTCGTAGCTACCTTGTATATCACTGAGTAATAATACATCCCAGCCAGAACGATGCAGCAACGATGCTTCGACAAAGTCATGGCTTAAAATTTCGCCGCCGAAAGGGGCATTACCTTTGAGCACCGGTAAACCGCAGCAATCAATAAACGCTTTAACCCGAATGACGGCATTGTGTCCCCAGTAATTAGCGTGATTAGTCTGCCAAAAAGCTGAACCGGTTGCTAGCATTGGACTATAAAGTACTGACGCAAACTGTAGAAAGCGACCAAAGAAGGTATCTTGCCTAACAGGGATCGGAATCGTTTGAATAAGCCCAGCTTGTGGATTGTTGATCATGCTGCTGGTGAGCTCAAGCATACACTGACCCGTCATGATACTATCTGCATCAAGTACAATCATGTGCTCGTATTTACTGCCCCAACGCTCGCAAAAGTCAGTTAAGTTACCTACTTTACGGTGTTTGTTATCTTCACGGCGGCGGTAAAAAGTTTGTTTGGCAAAATCACCTAGGCGTTCGGTCAAGGCATGCCACGCTTTTAGCTCATTGTTAGCTATTTCTTTATCTTGTGTATCACTTAATAAGTAGAAATCAAAATGCGCAAATTGGCCTGTTTTTATCAGTGAACGTAAGCTCACTTCAAAACCTGCGATAACTCGCTGTGTATCTTCATTGTAGATAGGCATAACGACAGCAGTTCTGGTTTTACTCAATGCTTGCTGATCAATTTCGATTGCTTTTTGGCGCGTCAGTGTCAGCGGGTCAATTCTAAATAATTGTAAAATAAATCCCATACAGCCACTGCAAAATGCGGTCACAATCCAAGTAAAGGTAATTGAAAACAGCGCAAGTAATGCATACTCTAGCGGGGTCATGCCATTTGAATTTAAAATATCAAACATGATCCACATACCATAAGCTGAGATGGCTAACACTAACAGTGAAAAAAGCCATACACGAGTCTTTTTAAAAGGCATTGTACTGTTACTCGACGTCATTTGGATACCAGACATAACTCCATACCTCGCTAACTTCTTTGTCACGTAGTGTTAATGATAAGCGCATGTCTACAGGCTTACCGCCCTCTGGCGCGACTTTAAAAGCAACACGCCATCCTTCATTATTTGGTAATTGTTGAACTGTTTTATCGCTTATTTCACCTGAATTTAGGGTCAAATTAGCAAGCAATTTTAGTTTAGCTGACAAGTTGTTAATATTGTCACCAGTGAAGTCAACCGTAAATTGGCGATGACTTTTTGGTGGTGGATTTTCTTCACCGGGTAATGCAGCACTGCCAATGCGAGTGCGTAAAACTCGGGCTTTATCTTGGCTTGCAAGCGCCGCGTTAAATGTTGACAATTTATAACTAAAACTAAGTGTTTCACCTGCTTTAAGTGGTTGCTCTGGTACCCAATAGCTAACGATATTGTCATTGGTCTCGGTATCAGTCGGTATTTCTACTAACTCAACTCGACCATTTCCCCATTGTCCTTGTGGTTCAATCCACAAGCTTGGGCGGGCATGATAATGTGCCTCAGTATCGAGATAGTTATTAAACTCACGGTCGCGCTGTGCTAGTCCAAAACCTTTTGGATTATCATAACCAAATGACGTTACACTAAGCTGTTTAGGGTTATTTAGCGGACGCCACACCCATTTATTGTCTTGTGATTGCATTAGTAAACCATCAGAGTCATGTACTTCTGGTCGGTAATCATCAAAGAATTTAGTGCTATTTTCGCCGTGGTAAAACATGCTTGTAAGCGGTGCTATACCTAGTTTTTTGATATCTTTGCGGGCGAATATTTGCATTTTAGTTGTTACTTCAGTTGCTGTTGATGGACTGATCTCAAAACGATATGCGCCAGTAACAGAAGGACTATCAAGTAATGCATATAACACAATATGTGTGTCTTCAGGTTTTGGCTTAACTAACCAAAACTCTTTAAATACTGGAAACTCTTCACCAGAGCTGAGTGCTGTATCAATCGCCAGGCCGCGTGCTGAAATACCATACACTTGATCAGGGCCCACTATGCGAAAATATGAAGCGCCTTGAAATACAGCAACTTCATCTTTGTAGTCGTTATTGTTTAGAGGAAAGTGTAATCTAAAACCGGCATGTCCCAACTGAGTGGTGCCTAAAGCTGTGGTAATTTCCTGCTCAAGTGGTGCTGCGGTGCCATCATAGCGGTAGTAATCAGTTTTAAATGGTAGATTTTTTACCTTCGCATCAGCATCAACTGTGTTAATCGCGATAGGGTTTTTATAGAGAAAACCTGGATGGAATAACTGTACCTCATATAAACTTTCATCTTTCCAGATCGCATGATCTTGACGAAAACGAATCGCTCGATAGTCCTGATAATTAATATTATTTAACGCATCAACAGCAATTACGGGAGCTGCTACGTAGTCTTTGGCAGCCAGTTGTTTGGCTCTAGCTGTTACCACCGAAAATAATTTTTCAGAAGGGATTGTAAGCAAAGTTGGCTGTGTAGTTGGTACAGCATCAGCAGTATCCGCATCAGATTTTGTTATTGGTTGTTCTGCCGCACTGACATTACATGCACACAAGGCTAATAATGCACTTAATAATGCCCTCTTTTTAAATGATGGATACAGAGCTGCCCGCGTTATCGTTTCCATGAGGTTTTTTCCTTTAGCCGTTATCTGGTTAATTTTAAAATGCTTTAGTTAGTTGAATTCAAGTTTGCAAAAAACGAACCTAAAATAAACTTATATATTTCAATGACTTTATATTTATTAGTATCGTAGAGGGTGTACTTTCTTTGTGTAAGCTGGAAATAATTACACGCAATGTATGACTACTTCTTACTAATATAAGTAGATATTACTAAACTAAACCTTGCTCTAAGGTGAATGGCAGAAAAATCACGATGGTTGGATGTAGAAAGTTTGCCTAAAGTAGGCGCAGGGGGGAGGAAACTTGCCAATCATGATAATTGGCAAGTTAATATCAGTTATTGCACATTACCTAAAGCTTGAGCATTTTCTTTGCATTGGTTATAGGCTTCAATACATTTGGTATTACATACTTTATATACCATGCCTTCGCCGGTACTTTGCTGTTCGCAGTTCACTTCACATTGATAATTCTGTTGTGCGCATTGCTGCATTTCTGGGTTTTCTATTTGGTTTTGACACCCAGCTAATATGCCTATACACAGCGAAATGCTTGATAATTTTAATAATGAATTCATGCTTATCCCAATTATTGTTATGTAATATCAACGAGCAGATTGTCTATTAGCCTTACTGGCCCTAAGAAGGCTGCCGCCAAAATCACAAGTTGACTATCATTGAGTGTAGCTTTTTTTAAGGTATCGCGCTGAGCTATTTCAAAGTAGTCAATTTTGAGCCCTGCTTGCTCTAGTTGCTGCTTTGCTTGTCGGCATATGTCGTCAAAATCACGCTGCCCCGAGTTTAACTGTTCTGCGCTCCAATTAAGGGTTTTAAATAGCACTGTCGCTGTTTCTTTTTGAGCTTCTGATAAGTAGCCATTGCGAGAGCTCATAGCCAACCCTGACACTTCACGGCTGGTTGCAACGCCAATAATTTCTACTGGAATTGACAGGTCATGAGCCATGGTTTTAATCACTTGCAACTGTTGATAGTCTTTTTCACCAAAGCACGCATAGTCAGGCTGTACTAAGTTAAATAATTTAGTAACCACCGTTGCTACACCGCGAAAATGACCTGGACGTGATCCGCCGCAATAACCCATTGATATATTTGGTACATCGACAAAGCTTTGCGCATCTAAACCGTTAGGGTAAATGGCTTCCACACTTGGGGTAAATACAATATCAGTACCAAGCTCTGCCAGTCCTTGTTTATCCGCAATGAGGGTGCGCGGGTAGTTATCAAGATCTTCGTTGACACCAAATTGCATTGGGTTTACAAAAATACTAACCACGACTTTATCAGCCATGTTTTTGGCTTTCTCAACGAGTGAAAAATGCCCTTGATGTAGATTACCCATAGTTGGCACTAGTGCTACACTAAGCCCGGCTTGGCGCCATGCTTTAATTTGACTACGTAATGATTTTATTTCAGTGATCGACTGCATTATTTAAACTCATGTTCCGTGCTTGGAAAAGCACCACTTTTAACGTCGCTACAATATTTTTTAACCGCATCCGGCATATTGCCTGTTTCGAGTAAAAAGTTTTTAGAAAATTTAGGGATATAACCTGCTGAAATGCCAACTAAGTCATGCATGACTAGAATTTGGCCATCAGTTTGATTACCTGCACCAATACCAATGGTAGGAATATTAACCGCGTCAGTAATTAATTTGGCAAGTTCAGATGGAATACATTCAAGAACCAGCATTTGTGCGCCTGCCGCGGCAAGCGCCTGAGCATCGCTAATCATTTTTTGTGCTTGTTGTTCACTACGGCCTTGGATTTTAAAACCACCAAACACATGTACTGATTGCGGTGTTAAGCCTAAATGTCCACATACCGGTATACCTTGTTGAGTCAGCGCAACAACTGAGTCATACAGCCATTCGCCCCCCTCAAGTTTGACCATGTTAGCGCCAGCTCGCATTAATTCTGCTGCATTTTTACAGCTCTCGGCTGGGTTTGAGTAGGTCATAAATGGCATATCTGCAATGACGAATAAATCACGGCTCCCGGCGCGTACGCTGCGAGTATGATAGGCAATATCTTGATTGGTGACAGCCAGGGTATCGTCGCCACCTTGTAACACCATGCCTAACGAATCACCGACTAAAATAACGTCTACGCCGTTATCATGAAATAACTTTGCAAAGCTGGCATCGTAGGCCGTTAATGCCGTGATTTTTTGTTGGTCTGCTTTCATTTTATTAAGCGTAGAAACGGTTATTTTAGACATAGTATCCTCGTAGGCAACAGCCTGAAATTAATTACAGAGGTAATTGTTGTAATTCGTTTAGTGCCAAATTAGTGCTAATACTGTGAAGTAATGTACCATTTGGCAGCGTAATATTTGGGGCTATTTCAAGTAGCGGGTAAACCACAAACTCGCGTTCAGTTAGACCATAATGTGGCACAATTAAACGCTCGCTATTAATGACTTGATCACCAAATAATAAAATATCAATATCTAAGGTGCGTGGCCCCCAGCGCTGTGCTTTTCGTACTCGGCCGTGTTCAAGTTCTATCTGTTGTGTTAAATCAAGCAACTGCTCAGGTAATAGCGTGGTTTTTAGCGCCGCAACAGCGTTAACGTAGTCAGGTTGATCTTGCGGGCCCATCGGTTTACTCGCGTAATAATGCGATACACCAATAAACTCGCAATCAGCCAATGCACGCAGTGCTGCAACAGCATGATCTAGTTGAGTACGTGGAGCGTTTAAATTAGCCCCTAAACCAAGGTAGACGGTTTCCATGATCATTCAGCCGCTGGTTTTGGGCTGCGTCGGCGAGTACGACGACGGCCTTTTGTTGCGCCTTGCGTACCTAACGCTTTAACTAGCTCTTTTTGACCATTGATGTCTTGTTTTAAATACTCAGTCCACCAGTTAACTAATTGCTGATGCTGTTTTTCACCGGCCTGTACGCGCAAGAGTAAAAAGTCATACGCAGCTTTAAAACGTGGTTGCTGTGTAAGGCGATATGCACGTTGTCCTGAGCGTTTATCTAAGCGGTGTTGAATATGCCAGATATCACGAGCGCCAAGGGTAAAGCGTTTTGGTACGGCAATATGTTGGGCATTATCACTGAGTACTTTGTTCATACCTTGAGCGAAGGCATCGTATTCAGATAGTTGCTCTTGTTCTTGCAGTGCTTTAGTGATCTGCAATAATGGGAACCATAACAATGCAGCAAAAATAAATGCTGGAGTTACTTTTTTCTCCGCATTAATACGTTCATCTGTATTACGGAACATCTGTTGAATTAAAGCGAACTCTAAGCCATCAGGATTACTATCTAAAATACTATCAAGAGCTGGAAATAATGATTTAAAAAGGCCATATTTACGTAGCATTAAAAAGTTTGCTTCGGCCTTGCCATTTAAAAACAGTTTCAGTGTTTCTTCAAATAACCGCGCTGCAGGTATATTATCTAACAGGCTTGCTAATTCATTTAAAGGTTGCTCGGTTGCCGGTGCAATCGACATATCGAGTTTGGTTGCAAAGCGAACTGCGCGTAGCATACGCACAGGATCTTCGCGGTAACGGGTTGCTGGATCACCAATCATCTCGATTTGTCGAGCGTTAATAGCTGCTAAGCCATTAGCATAATCATGGATTGAAAAATCATTAATTGAATAATATAACGCATTGATTGAAAAATCGCGGCGTTCAGCATCTTCTTCAATACTACCAAAAACGTTATCGCGCAGCAGTTGTCCTTGATCACTCGATTGGCTAATTTGGTTTTTATCTTCAGGCGCTTCGTGATGACCACGCATGGTGGCCACTTCTATTATTTCACGACCAAAAACAATGTGTGCTAAACGAAAACGACGGCCAATTAAGCGGCAATTACGAAATAGCTTTTTAACCTGATCAGGAGTGGCATTGGTGACCACATCAAAATCTTTTGGTTGTTGACCTAACAAAATATCACGAATGCAACCACCAACAAGGTAGGCATCAAAGCCTCCGTCTTTCAGGCGATATAATACCTTGATTGCATTTGGGCTAAATTGTTTGCGAGAAATACCATGCTCATTGCGTCCAACTATTAAAGGCTGCGCAGAGACTTGGGTATGTTCGGCTGTTACAGAGGCGGTTGGGCCAATAATTTGCCGACAAAATTGAAAAAGCTTGGAAATAATAATCTGTCTCCTACAGAATTCGGTTATTTGATGGACGCCATCAAAAATCAAACCAAGTATAGCCTCACTTTACTATTAACTGCACATGTGTTGCGTTTACTTGGTAATACCTATGGTATTAGAGTCTTGTTTATTCTAGTCAGTTAAACAGTCATTGCTAGGGTTAAAATTTTCTAGCATCACGATGCTGGAAATTATTATCCTGTTATTGGGCTACTTGACTGCTGAATCGTGTACAACCTTAACGCAATTGGTATTAATTAAATGAATTGCACATTTAAGGTGGGCTATCATATACCAGCACAGCTTAAAAATTAAGTTGAAGGCCTTAAAATTAGCCTTTTTTAGTGAATTTTTATTTGTTTAAATGCGTAAAGGCGATTGTATGGCTGTGCGGGTTTTGCGAAATTTGAATTTGTGTCATTTTAGGGACGTTTTGCAAGTTGTAATTGTCTACTGCCCAAGCTAGCATTTGCTCGATATTTAGTTCAAGTAATTCATCTTTGGGCGCCAATCCTAAAAATTCGAATGCACTCAGCAAAGCCGGTTTGGGGTTACTTTTGCTAATAGCTGGGGCATAGTTTTGTTTTGATAATTTAAACCCAGGTTTAGCGACTGCTAATGGTAAATGTGCGTAATGGGGGGCCGTGGCAGCTAATTGTTTAAATAAACTCAATTGGCGTGCGGTTGGTTCAAGCAAGTCTGCGCCGCGTACGACATGAGTGATACCTTGGGCAATATCGTCTGCGACCACCACTAGTTGATAAGCAAATAGCCCATCACTGCGCTTTATTAAGTAATCTTCGTGGGCGAGATCATGAGCTACATTTATCTCACCTTGAATGAGATCATGGTATTGGCATGTAGCATGTTGCTGAATTAACCGTAGTGCGCTGCTGTTCTGACTATGCTTTAAATGACGACAATGGCCTTGATAAATACCGCCAAGCGCTTTAATTTCTTTGCGCGAGCAGTGGCAAGCATAAATTAGGTGCTGGTTATTTAGATTATTAATGGTATGCGCATACAAGTCATGGCGTTGAGTTTGATAGACTACGTCTTCATCCCAGTACAAACCATAGGCTTCTAAGGTATTGAGAATATCTTTAGCGGCGCCGTCTACAACACGTGTTGTGTCGATATCTTCAATACGGACTAACCAAGTGCCTTGGTTGCTTTTCGCGTCAAGGTAGCTGCCCACAGCCGCCACAAGAGAACCAAAATGAAGTGGTCCAGAAGGTGACGGCGCAAAGCGACCGCGATAGTTGCGCATAGGCGCAGTAACGGCTGTGGTAGACATTGATTAATTACTAGTAATTAACCACGTCCAGATTGTTTTTCTTTGATTTCCGCAAGCGTTTTACAGTCTACACACAAGTCAGCTGTAGGACGTGCTTCTAAACGGCGGATACCAATTTCAATCCCGCACGAATCACAAAAACCAAAATCATCTTCTTTGATTAATTGGATCGTTTTTTCAATTTTTTTGATCAGTTTACGTTCACGGTCACGAGTACGAAGTTCTAAAGAGAACTCTTCTTCTTGTGCTGCGCGGTCAACTGGATCAGGGAAGTTAGCTGCTTCGTCTTGCATATGCGATTTAGTACGGTCAACTTCATTGCGTAAATCGTTGCGCCATGCTTCCAAAATAGTTTTGAAATGAGTGCGTTGTGCATCATTCATATACTCTTCGCCCGGCTTTTCCTGGTATGGTTCTAATCCGGCCTGAGCCAATAACCCTAATTTTTTTTGGTCTGGCATAACTTTCTCCTAAATCCTTAATATAATGCCCAGCATGAGCCGGCGGCTATAAATAACAGAATCCTATGGCCTAGGCAAATTTATTTTTCATTAATTAGTCTTACTTAAACCGCATCAATAAAATTAAAAAAGGTACGATAAGTGGTTTTTACACCGATTACTTTTAAATAAGTGCTTAAAAACTTGCCTTGTTATATGGGCGAAAACCTTAAAAACAAGTCGCTTTTAATTAAAAGTAAGCTTTTCTGTTAGTGTAATTTCAGCGCTCGAAATATCGGCTTTATAAGCAACTACTTCGACACCTTTAGTTATTGCTAAATCAACTAGTTGGGCGTACTTTTCGTCAATGTGGCGCGCCGCACTAACTTGCTTAATCCCTTGATGTAATACAGCAAACAGCAGCACTGCACGGTGGCCTTGTGCAACCATTTCAATTAATTCACGAATATGTTTTTGACCGCGAAGAGTTTCGGCATCAGGGAAGTAGCCTTGGCCACTTTGTGGATCATTTTGACTGAGTAAAGTGACAGATTTTACTTCAACATAGCAGTCTGGGCGTTGGGGAGCTGTCAGTAAAAAATCGATACGGCTATTTTCATCACCATATTTAACCTCTGGCTGTATTTTAGTGTAGCCGTTAAGCTCGCTGATTAGCGCTGCGTGCAGTGCTTCTGCAACGATTTTATTCGCGATTGCCGTATTGACACAGATCAGATGGCCAAACTGGTTTTGCGTCAATTCTAATGAATGAGGATATTTTCTTTTTTGATTGTTACTGGTGGAATAAAAGGCTGCAAAATCAGGCTCCGCGCAACCAGTCATTTTACCTGTGTTGGCACAATGGGCGGTAAACTCTGAGCCATCGCTAAGGCGTAAATCGGCTAAAAAACGTTTGTAGCGTTTGATCAAAGTAGCGTGTTGGAGTGGTGTTGTATATTTCATTATTTTAGTTATTTGGTCTCAAGCAGTTGGGAAGTTGTTGTGGCTATAGTAAACTCATTGTCACAATTTTAGCGCAAAGAGTATTCTAACATGTCTGAAAAATTTGTTGTTCAATTAAGCGAGCAGGGTGCTGCATCGCATTGGGGCGAAACCGCCACGTTATCTTTTAATGAGCACGGTGCAACGGTTCATTTATCTGAACAAGAAACATTAGTAAATGTACAAAAAGCCGCGCGCAGTATTGCCAATCAAGGCGTTAAAAATGTCGTGCTAGCTGGTGATTGCTGGTGTACAGAAACACAGTGGGCTTTTTATCAAGGGTTTGTATCGCCTAAGTCATTACACGGTGTTGAATTTGCTGAAAATGCTAAAACAGATAGCCAAGAGCTTGCTTCATTACTTCGTTCTGCTACTTGGGCGCGTGAAATGATCAATGGCACGGCGGATGACATTTTCCCTGAAAGTTTAGCTGGTAAAGCTGCTGAATTTATTCAATCACTAGCTCCTGAACACGTGAGCTATCAAATCATCAAAGGTGATGCGCTACTTGAGCAGCAGTGGATTGGTATCCATGCTGTTGGTCGCGGTAGTGAGCGCCCGCCTGTATTACTTGCACTTGATTACAATCCAACTGGCGATGAAAATGCGCCTGTGGATGCAGCGCTTGTTGGTAAGGGGATTACTTTTGACTCTGGCGGTTATTCAATTAAAGCCAGCGAAGGTATGTTAGGTATGAAGTGCGACATGGGCGGTGCTGCAACGGTTACCGCAGGTTTGGCATTGGCTATTAGTCGCGGTATTAATAAACGTATTAAACTGTTTTTATGCTGTGCTGAGAACCTTATTTCAGGCCATGCATATAAGCTGGGTGATATCCTTATCTATAAAAACGGCACGACAGTTGAGATTGTTAACACTGACGCTGAAGGACGCTTAGTACTTGCTGATGGCTTAATGGCTGCAGCTGAAACAGGTGCTCCTTTAATTATTGATGCGGCGACACTAACAGGCGCTGCGCTAGTTGCTGTTGGTCAAGAGTACAATGCCTTATTTGGACTTGATAAAGAGTTTGTACGTGAAGTTGAAGGCTTTGCTGGACAAGAAATGGAAGGCGCGTGGCCACTACCACTTGAAAAGTGGCATCAACAAAACTGTCCTTCACCATACGCTGATACAGCTAACAGCCGTGCCCAAAAAGGCGGTGGTTATGGTGGTGCATCAAATGCTGCTGGTTTCTTGTCACGCTTTGTACCAAACGACGGCAAAGGCTGGGTGCATATGGATTTAGCGGCAGCGTTTAATATGGGTAGCACGAGTCAATGGGCTGCGGGCGCGACAACAGTCGGGATGCGCACAGTTGCACGTACTTTACTAGAAAAAGCGTAATCTTGAATATGTTTAAAAAAGCGCCGTTTAAGGCGCTTTTTTGTTGGCTATAAAAATGTAATTACAAACAGAAACAAGCTTTTTTAGTTTATTTGCGCTAAAATCTCGCCCCACTTTTGCATTTCAAGTGATTAAGGTTTGAAGTTATATTTCTTACATTAAAAGCGCTGCTTTTATTTAAGTCTTATTCATAAACTATACTTGAATGATCAACTCACACTGGGAATTCTAATTATGTCAGATAAGTGCTACATCACAGCGCAACAATTGCTTGAAGATTCATTTCGCGTTGCGGCGCAAGTATACCAAGATGGTTTTCGTCCTGATTTTATTATTGGTATTTGGCGTGGTGGTGCCCCAATTGGGATTGCAGTGCAAGAGTATTATGATTATAAGGGCATAGAGACAGATCATATCGCGGTGCGAACTTCATCATATTACGGTATTAATAAGCAGTCGAAAGAAATTAAAGTACATGGCTTACACTACATTATTGAAAATGCTAACGCAGGTGACTCGTTATTGATTGTTGATGATGTATTTGATTCAGGGCGTAGTATTTTTGCACTGAAAGAAAAGCTTTCGGAATTGATGCGTTTAAACTTACCTAAAGATATCCGCATTGCATGCCCGTATTACAAACCAAAAAATTCTAAAGTAGATATGAAGCCTGACTACTACATTCATGAATCAGAAGAGTGGTTAGTATTCCCGCATGAATTATCGGGTTTAACACCTGATGAGATCATCGCTGGTAAGACAGATTTAGTAAAAATACACGATATTTTATTAGCAAAATAAATCTATCGAGTAAAAATAAAAAAGGCCTTAACTAGGCCTTTTTTTATTTATCAATTAGCTGTCTAAACTAATATTATTTATAGATTTCAAACGCTTCTTTTAATCGTGCTAAATGAGCATATACGTAACTGCTTGACATACGATCTTGGTTTAAGAAAGTATTATCGAGGTCGATTGACGATTTGAGTATTGTCGCACTACTGGTGTTTATCAAATTTACTTTTTGATTAATTATAGTATTTACGCTATGTGTCCAGCTTTTAGTCCCTGTAACTTGCCAATTACCTGCATCCATATCTTTGCGTGGTGATAATGGAATACTAAAACCAATCCCCACTTTCTCTACGTCAGTGTCGCTATACATTACGGTTATATTTGCATCACCAAACCAGAACTTAGTTTCAAGTTTATAGCCGGTATCTTCATTCCAGAATTGTCCACCAGAGATATGGAAAGAGACATCCTTTTCAGCCCATAAATAACGGTATGAATAAACCGAGTAGTCGCGTTTATCAGTGTCATAATCTTTATACTCAAAGTAGCCTAACTTTGCTTGTATCTTGTGGCGGCCTGCGGGGCTTTGCCATGCAGTTTCGTTGGTAATACCTGTATAATCAAAGTAATCTTGGAATAAACCGACTTGAGTCTGGTTATATATGTTAAACGGTAAAGCGAATGTTTGATATACAACGGCACGTTTAATCCCCGTTTCTTGGCGTGAATTACTAAATACACTACCTTTTTCAAAGTGATCTGTATTAGCTACATTAACTTGCCCAGTAATATTTACACCTGCACCTTGCCATAATGGTACATGTAAATCGGCTTGTAGAGCTAACGAGTAATCATAAACACCTAATTCAGTTGCATATCGTGATGATAACGATGGTGAAAATGAAACTCTAGGTACAAAATAAGGGCTCGTGCTTTGGGTATTTCCGGCCCATTTTACACCCACAGCATCTTTATCACTAAATTGAGTGCTGACCATTAAATCAGGAGTGATATTTTCATCAATAAAGCGACGGTAATTATCTAAATACCCATTGACTTGTAACAGTGGGATATCTTGTTTTGCCAAGCGAACAATAAATTCATTATTGCCAGTAGCAAAGCTTTCAGTTATGCGGCCTAAAACAAGCCCCAACGCATCAATTTCATTACGATTAAATACTGAGTTTTCAAATTCAACAATGATTTGTTTGCTCTCGCTAATACCAACACGGATATTTTCAAAACCATCGTTAACTAAGCTGCTTTTTAAGCTGTGAATTTGTTGATTGTTATTTTGTGCAGTGGAAACTTGTTGATTTTGTTTGGTCGCTGTTAATACTTTTACTGGTTCCGCAGATACTACTCGACTAACAGACTCTTCCGTTTGATTTGGAGATGTAGCAAGAGTTGCTCTCGTACGCTGATTTGAACTCTTAGATAACTTTGCCGCTGCAACTGGTTGAGGTGCTGGTTTTAGATTGTGGTAGTTATCTTGTGCTTCATCACTGAGCGGCATGCTAATATTGACACCCCAATAAGTATCATCACTAGCAAGTTCTGTATTTGAGTAAAAGCGGCTATTAAATGAAACCGTGGCAATATCATAAAGCCACTCTTTTGGAACTGTAATACGGGCGCCTAAATTAAATGCTTCTGCATCATGCTCAGCGAGTACTGAAAGCCAAGTGTAAGGTTGATATTCAATACCAGCAAACGCGCCGTCTAGTTGCCCTGTAAGCGTGTCAGATGCGCCAATACCGGCACTAAAGCGAAAATCCCACCACTGTTTAGAAGCAACAGCATAAAACGCTTCATAGTTATTCGCAGCCCCACCAACATCTTTAGCGCCAACAGCAACACTAAACCAATCTTTTGGAATAAATGGAATTTGGTATTTAGCATTGAATGATAAATCACGAATTTGGCCTTTATTTTCATAGCTAAATAAAATGTCATGCATCGACGATGAGGTAATCCTACCACTGACTTCTAAACCTTCAAAAAGTCCAGCTGAAAATGTAAAGTTATGACCGTCGGTGTACTTTCCTCTAATTTCTAGCTGGTTACTGTAACCTATATCAATATTACCTTTGTCGATTACAACAGCAGTAGGGGTATGGAAAATACCGGTAAATCCATTATATGCAATACCATGATTAATGTTTTGATCAGCAAAAACGGAGGTACTGGCACTGAGTGCGCAAAGTGTCGCGAGGGTTGTTTTATTATAAGTCACGTGATTAACCAATTTAGATTAGAGTTAGGTTTTAAACTTTTAAAACCCGATAATTATTTTAGCTATAAATACTATAAACCAAAAATAACTTAATAACGAGATAAACAAAAGCCGCGCAAATGCGCGGCTTTAGGAAGTACAGTTCTACCTCAGATTAAGAACCTGAACCTGAACCAGAACCAGATACTGGTACAGTATCAACTTCACACACTACTGGGATATCAAATGTAGCTGCAGTTGTGTTTGCCGCTACTGGAGTAGATGTCCACACATTAGTGTTGTAGTTAAGGTAACTAGCAGAGTAAGTGCCACCTTGCTCTAAGTTCAGGTTGAAAGTACCTTTCGAGTAAATAGTTTGCTTGAAGTTGCCATCTTTAAACAATCTGACTAGCGCAGGTGTTGCAACCGGTGGAGTACCGACTTCAAAATCTCCGGTATTGCTACACACTAGCTGTGTTGTTATTTTTTTAGTTACAATTGTTGGCGGAGCAATTGTAAGTGTTAGATCTTTATCATTTAAGTCACAGATATTGCTTACAGATAATGCCGATGCAGTGCTATCAGTGTCAGTTGACAAGCCATCTAAAACGTTAACACCATTGCGCAATACTTTAACTTTAACCGGGAAACCTGGAGGGTTGTTAAACGTTGCTGATCCATAATTACCGTTACGGCTAGTGAAAGATCTTCTATAGCCATTAATTTCAAGTAAAATAGTTGTTTCAGCTATATTAGCGTCACCATTTCTATCTAAAATATCAAATTTTACACTTGAACATTTATTGTTGTTGAAGTAATCAAGGTTCCAGTAAGATAGGTGATTTACATCTACTGATACATCAAATGTTGATGCATTACCGCTATCAGTTACTTCACCGTAGCTTTCGAATCCCCATTTACCAGCTTCTTCATCGTAACTCCAAACTGGGAAGATATCACCAACCGCAATTTTACGAGCTACAGGAGCTGCAACAGTACATACACCATTTTTGAAGCCATTCGCTTCGGCGTATGCTTTGATATCAGTAGTACCGGCAGGTAAAGTTACAGGACAAGGGTTTGAAGTCTTTTTGTCGACCTGCATTGCAACAGTGATTGAATTGCCTGCACCAAAAGATTTCACTTTATTACCAGCATCATCAACTAGCTCGATAGCAACAAAGCCACCTGAAGTAAATGAACCTTGCACTTGATCAGTACTGTTAGGATCAGAAGCTACAGATAGAGCTAAACCACCAGGGAACGCATCTAATGACGACGAGGTTGCAGCTGCAGCTTCGCCTTCTTCATCATTACGTGTTGCTTCATTCGCAAAGTAGGCAACAGTCATTTTTGGAACTGTCGTTAACGCTGCACCTTCTTTATCTAAAAATTGCGTGCCGCTTTTGATTTTAACGGTTGAACCACCAACAGCAACACCTGCTTTGTTAATTGCTTGTGGTAATGTAATCTCTGTTTTATCGCCAGAAATTGATAACCCTGATGCTGGGTCATACGACACATCTGTATTTTCGCCAGCAGGAACAAGCTCAGCTAATGTTTTCGTGTCAGCAACAATCGCTACATCAGAACCTGCTAGTGTACGTGGTGTTAAACGAATTTCTTGTGCTACAACGTTATCAGTTGTTGATAACGTTAAAGTACCAGAGTTGTTCAAATACCCAGCAGCAGAAATAACATAGTCATAGCTAACACCATCAGCAGGAATAGAGTCTACTGTGTATGCAAACGAACTAGCTGTTGATGATTTGTCGGTATCAGCTAAAGCGTTGCCTGCAGCTGTTAAAAGGCCGTCTTCAGAAGAAGTAAAGCTAATCGTTGCTGTAACCGTATCAGCTAAAGCAGCACCCTTTACATCTACGATATTAACAGTAACTGAACCTGCTTGAGCTTCAATTGCTACTGGTGGTACAGCAACATCAACGGTTGGTTCAGGTGGAACTGGTGGCTTTACATAATCATTGTTGTCGTTATCGCTAAAACAGCCACTTAAAGTTGCTGTCAGACCAAGTGCAAGAGCTAGCTTGGTGAGCTTGAATTTATTATTTCCCATAATCGTTACCTTTCTTTCCTTTCTCTTTAAAGTAAACAGACTTAATTGCAGTTCTATAAATGTACCGAAGCGCGCACCAGGTCAGGCTTGCACCTATAATACAATAATTTGTTCATCAAGGATAAGCGCACATTATATATACGTCAAGTGAACATTATATATACTTTTATTAATTAAATAAGAAAATTGTTACCCTGTTATGTAATAAATCTCTTATTTAATTTTTACGGATTTAGCGCAGCTTCGTTATTAGCTTACTATGCTAAAGTAGTAGGCTGCGGTTGTAAATGTAAATAGTTGCATTTTAGGCAGTTAAACGTTGTTTTTTTCGGCTGAATTTTAATGTGAGTCAACTTCATAGCTGCGAAAAACTATCCACGTAATCGCTAAGTTTATCTAAATCAACCGCTTTGAGTCCATCATTTGAGCGTGCGACTAAACCTCTTTCCACCAGTTCCGATACTACGCGGCGATAGGCTCGCTCTGTGGTGGCAAAACGCTCAGCTTCAGCATTTACCGTTGGGTATGCGCGCAGCAGGGTGGGGTTATTATTTTCGGCACGTAATAAACAGTCTTTGGCGATATTGTAACCCAATGGCAACAATAGTTTATCTAAATTAATTTTTTGGTTTTCTTGAAACTTAGCGGCAATAGTTTGTGCTGTGTATAAACTCAGTTCTGGCTTTTCAAGTAACAGGGCACGCCAGTGCTTTAGCTCTATTAGGTTGTAGCTAACGTCACTGAAGCAGGTAACTGTATAAATGCAGGGATTATTGTTTAGCGCTTCAATTTCACCAATTAAGGTGTTGTTGCAATCAAGTTGGCCCAGCAGTAAGCGGCGGCCATTACCGACATCATAACTAAACGATACGGTGCCGCTTCTGACTAACACTAATTTTGTAAGAGGTTGATCTTGGTGGATCAGTACTTCTTTTTTAGATTGTTGATAACGGCTGCCAGCAAAGGTTAGTAGCTGGTCGACGAGATAACTAGAAAAATGATATTGAAACATCAACAATGCCCTTCGGACAATTGTCCTATTTATTACACCTTAATGACGTTAGCATTAAGATTCTAAGAATTTACGCTAACTTACTAGCTTAGTTAACTCGGTTAATTAAGCTTAATACCTGATATCCCGTGTAATGATTATTAAAGTGTGCTTTTAGCAGCTTTGGGTTTTTAGTAAGTTAGCTTTTTTATACTATTGCTATATTGTGGAATAACTTTGCCTAAACTACAACATTTGCAATGCTAACCTAAAGTACCGGAGAGAACAAATGAGTTGGGAATATTTGGGGTATTTTGCCTCAGCTTTACTTATTGCCTCTTTAACTATGAGTGATGTGAGCAAACTTCGTTGGTTTAACCTTGCCGGTTGTATTGCTTTCACAGCCTACGGTATTGCGATTGCTGCATGGCCTGTGGCTATCACTAATGGTTTGCTAACCTTCGTAAATATTTATCATTTAATTAAGCTCAAACGTCAACAACAAAAACCGCAATAATAGCGTGGTTTATTGTGCCTTACTCTGTGTATCAATTTGCGCTTTTTGGTAGCGTAATTCACCGCCAATCCATGTTTGATTTACGACAATGGTAAAAATTTCTTGTACTGGCACTTTAAAATAGTCTTTGTCGATTAAAATAAAGTCAGCCCACTTTCCTTGCTCTAAACTACCTAATTTAAATTCTTGATGTGCGGCATACGCGGCACCTAACGTGAATGCTCTGAGTGCATCTTCTCTGCTCAGTGCTTCAGTGACTCGCCAGCCATTAGCGGGTAATTGATTGTGATCTTGGCGAGTAATTGCTGAATACAAACCGTCAAAGGGGTTGGCCAGTTCAACTGGATAATCTGAGCCTGCAGCTACTACTGAGCCTTGCTTTAAAAACGTTTGCCAAGCATATGCACCTTGTAATTGTGTATCGCTAAGGCGCTGCTCTGCCATATGCATATCAGAAGTTGCATGCACCGGTTGCATTGATGGAATGATTTTAAGTGCTTTGAAGCGAGGAATATCTGCTGGATCAACTATCTGTGCGTGCTCTATACGGTTACGTAGTAAAATCCCGCCGGTTTTTTTAAATACATTTTGATAGGCATCTAACACAATATGATTTGCTTTATCACCGATGGCATGGGTATTGGCGCTAAAACCATGGTTAAAGCTCAATGTGTACAGCTGCTCTAGTTTTTGTTGAGTTTCGAGCATTAAACCTTGGTGATTCTTTCTATCTGCGTAATCGGCCTGTAGTGCGGCGCCACGGCTACCTAGCGCACCATCAGCATATATTTTTACACTACGAATAGACATGAAATCGTTAAGATCTTTATAGCGACCGGCTCTGAGCATATCTTCAAGGGACGGATCTGTTGCACTTAGCATTGCAACTATGCGCAGCGGTAAGGTGCCTTGTTCAGCTCTTTGCTTGTAAACTTGCCATGTTTGTTTATCAATCCCAGCATCGTGGGTTGAGGTTATACCTAAGCTGAGCAGATGTTGGCCAGCTTGATTTAAGGCATTATTTACGTTTTGATCAGATGGCGTTGGAATATGTGCAGTAATTAAACTTTCGGCTTTATCGACAAAAATACCGCTAGGCTGACCTGCTTGGTTGCGAATAATTTCACCACCTGCTGGTGACTGTACTGTGGGTGTTAATTTGGCTAACTCCATCGCTTTGCTATTAACCCAAATCGCGTGGCTATCGACACGAGAAAGCACCACCGGAACATCTTTGACAACTTTATCTAAGTCAGCAGCAGTAGGAAATTGCTTATTAGGCCACAGTTCTTGATTCCAACCGCGGCCAATAATCCAGCCCTGGTTATTTTTAGCAAATACAGCAAGTTTTTTTTGTATTTCTGCAATCGACATACTGCCACGTAAATCGAGTTGCGCTAAATTATTACCAAGTCCTATCACATGACCGTGGGCGTCAATTAAACCAGGTAATAAGGTTTGTTGCTCGGCATCAAATACTGCAGCATTAGGGAAACTCGCTTTTAGTTTATCGTCTCCTACTTTTACTACTTTGCCATCTTTAATAACCAGTGTAGAAAATTGCTGTAATTGGCCACTGTAAGTTGGAGTGTAACCGTTAGCATTGTAGATCACCGTGGTATCAGCTAGCACAGGTAAAGATAAAGTGATTAAACAGGCGAGTAAGCATTTCATTGTTAGAATTCTTTTTCTGCTTTTGTTAGTTAAACAGTAACAGAGAATACTGAGTCTGCAAATTAAATATAATAAATTATTTATCGTTGTGCATTTCAACTATGCTGATGAATTAGCTATTCATTTATTTGCATATAGAGTAAATTCAGACAGTGATAATCTACCATCTTTATCGCTGTCATAGTTTTTAAAACGAGACCACAGGGCAGGATCTTTTGCTGACTCTGAACGCGTGATAAGACCGTCTTTATCGCGGTCTAAGTTTTTGAATTGTTCTGCTATATTATCAGTTGTTGCAAAACTGCAACAGCTACTGACAAATAACAAACTTAGTCCCAGTTGTGTACAAAATTTCATTGGGGAAACTCGTTAATCTAGATTATTAGTTAAAAAACGCTTAAATTCAGATAGGGAAATTTTATTGTCTTGGTTTTTGTCCCAACGTTTAAAGTTACTCAACAATTGTGGTTGTGGTTCAAGCTCATTATGCGTTAAATAGCCATCTTTATTGCTATCTAAATGATCAAAACGTTGTTTTACATCCAGTGCCATTGCGCTAAAACTGGTGGCTAGCGACACACTTAATATTATTAATATGCTTTTCATTATTTACATCCTACCAACAAAAAGAATAAAGCATTTGCCATAATTTAAATCCCAACATTAAATCCGTTTACACATTCCCTCCGGGATTATGGCAAATACTTTAAAGCCTTTTAAAATTTAAACTTTGCGAACTCTTGCTCAGATAACTGCTCGTCGTTATTATCATCAAGATCAGTAAACTGCTTTAATAGCGTGTTGTTTTGCTTGGCTTCAAGCAATGAAATTTGTCCGTCAGAGTCGGTATCTAATTGCGCAAACTTAACGTTTAATTGTGATGCTAAAACAGTGGCGCTAATGACTAAAAACATCAGTGAAAAAGCGGCGATAAGTTGTTTCATAGCAGTGTTTCCTTTGGGAAAATTATTGCAAAAATTGTTTAAACTCAGCAAATGAAATTTGACCATTTTGATCTTTGTCAATTTGCTCAAAACTTTCGTGTAATACCGCATCTTCAGATGCTTCTGCTTCACTCAATGTGCCATTACTGTCTTTATCAAGTTCTGCGAAGGTGGCCTCGACATCAATGGCAAAGCTGTTAAAGCTAAGCAGTAGGCTGATGCATAAGCACAGCGGTGTTAATATTTTCATATTATTTCCTTATAAACAGTCGTTGATACGGATGTTACAAGAACGATGCCAATTTTTTTATTGTAAAAATATCAGTGACTTAATGTTTTGGCATGATAATAAGTGGGAAAAAATGACTGGGCAGTGTGTCTTTTTTGCAACAACTTTTAACGGGTATTGATTAAGTTTTTAAAAAACAGTTGGTTAAGTTGTTTCAATTTAGCGTCAGTCGCTTTATATAGCGCTACACAGTTCGCCTTATTCATTATTCTTATTGATTCAGCTAGTGTATAAGTAACACCTTCCATAATCAGACATTTAACTAAAGGAGTAGCGATAATGGCCTCATTCGCTAAAAAGTACAGTGCATTACTTAGTTGGCGACCCAATTTAATAGGCCAGTTTTTGTTTAGTACTTTGTTATCGCTGCTGCCATTATCACTGGTAGTGATTGTATTTTTAAATGCGCTGAATAAACAGCTAGCAGTAACTCAACAAATCGTCAGTGAAAATTATCAAATTACCAAGTCATTTAATAATCTTAAGCAAGACCTCAATAGCTTAGAGCGTGCAACGCGACAAAACTGGGTGCTGAAAAGCGAATCACTCGATGAATTGATTGTTGATAAGTGGCAATCATCACTACAAAGCATTGATGAACTAACTTTTATAAGTTCTACGGGGGAGTATATTAAGCAATGGCAGCAACTCGCACAGGTATTGCAATTAGCGCATACTCAACTCGTTACTGAAGGACAACAAGATGCGCAATTGTTTATTCCTGTGAGTGAATTAATTGCGCGTCAAACGGTGTGGCTAAGAGATCAAAATGAGCTGCAAATAACTAAAAATCAGCAACAGTTAAAAGCTTTGCAAAGCTCATTTATCAATTGGTTAATAGCACTTATCCCATTAACTTTACTAGTAGGTGGTGGTTTTTTATGGCGTATAAGTGGTCGCTTAAAAGGATTAACGTCGGTTATTGATAAGCTTGGGCAAGGTCATTGGCAACAAAAAATAGCTGTACAAGGCTCTGCTGAGTTGGTTGAACTAGGAAATAAATTACAATGGGTGCAAGAGCAGTTGCATCAATTAGAGCAACAAAAAGATACTTTTTTACGCCATGTTACCCATGAATTGAAAACTCCATTAGCGTCAATGGTTGAGGGCACTGACTTACTTGCCGATGAAATCGTTGGGCCAATTAACAAAGAGCAGCAAGCGGTGTTGGCGTTAATTACCCAGAGCATGGTGCGTTTGCGCGCTATGATCGATAGTTTACTTAGTTACAATGCGATTCGCAGCAGCAAAGAAGACTTAAGTGAGCTGGAATTCTCGCAATTAATAACCAAGATAAACAGCCATTTTGAACATCGTTTAGTGGCGCGTAAGCAAAGCTTATGTTGGCATTGTGAGTTACCCGAGCAACCACTGGAAATTGCTGCAGAGCTTGTTGAAATGATCTTAATTCAGTTGATCTCTAATGGCTTAAAGTTTTCACCAGCAGGACAGGCGGTCAATATTGCTCTGTCATTAGCTGGTCGTACTTTGACTATGAGCGTTAGCGATCAAGGCACCGGTATTAAAGAGCAAGAGAAATCACATATATTCAGTGCCTTTTATCAAGGTAAGAATGCTAAAGATATAACCGCTCAAGGTAGTGGTTTAGGGCTCACCATTGTAAAAGAGTCTGTTGAGCAATTGATGGGTACTTTACACGTTGAGCATAATGAGCCACAAGGCTGTCGTTTTATAATTCAAATCCCAATCATCCCTCCAACCAATAAAAACCAAGGAGTTAATTAGCATGGGCGTGCGTTTAAATGCCATTTTAGTGGTTTGCATTACAACCTTAGGGCTCGCAGGGTGTGAGTTAACTGAGCAGCCAGTAAATAAAAGCAACCCTGAAGCTGAACAAGCGGGTAAGGTGGCTACACCACAAGGGGATAGTTTACCAAATCCGAAACCTAGGCCGAAAACCGATCCTATGTATGCACCTGCCGAAACGGTTATTGGTTGGCATGCAAAGTCGTGCGGTGGTTTTCAAGTGGCAGCGAGTAAAACGGTTTATATTGGTGCTAAAGAGCTTCAGCATTATTTTGATTTTAGTTGCAAAAATAATGTATTAGCACCGGAAAAAGTATTAACGCAGCTGCTAAAACTGGATCAAGCTTATTATTGGCCAGATGATATAAAACAGTATTTATGGCTGCAAAAACAACAAATAAAACAGCAGATCAACGCTAAAAAACAGCAGCAAGCGCTGAATAATAAAATGCAAGAAACCCTGTCATCACTGGCAGCCATCGAGCAGCAACTATTACTACGCGAAGAAACTAAGGAGCAGTAATTATGTCAACAGAGCAAAACCAAGGCGCGCGAATTTTACTGGTCGATGATGATGCAAGTTTATTAAAACTATTGGCTATTCGCATAGAATCTAAAGGCTATCAAGTGACTACCTGCGAAAGTGGTATCGCTGCGCTACAGTTATTAAAAAATAATGTGTTTGATGCTGTGGTTACAGACTTACGCATGGATGAAATGGATGGTATGGCATTACACCGTCAGTTACAAAATCGCTACCCAGCGCTGCCAGTGTTGATGATGACAGCTCATGGGTCTATTCCTGATGCTGTTGAAGCGACGAAGCAAGGTATTTTTGCCTTTATTACTAAACCGGTAGATAAAGATGAGTTATTTGATAGTTTAGCAAAAGCGATTGAAATTCATGGTCTCAGTGCCGATGAAAGTGCATCAAACAGCAATATCGTGACCCGCAGTGGTGCTATGCTGCATTTACTTGAGCAAGTTAAATTACTAGGTCCGACTCAAGTCAATGTGTTGATCTCGGGGGCCAGTGGTACAGGTAAAGAGTTACTAGCTAATGCTATTCATCAACATAGCCATGTTAGTGAAGGTCCGTTTGTCGCAATAAACTGTGGTGCGGTACCGGGTGAATTACTCGAATCAGAACTATTCGGTCACAAAAAAGGGGCTTTTACGGGCGCGATTAAAGACCACCAAGGGTTATTTCAGCAAGCGCAAGGCGGTACTTTATTTTTAGATGAAATTGGTGATATGCCACTTAATTTACAAGTTAAGTTACTGCGCGTATTACAAGAAAAAACTATTCGCCCTGTGGGCTTTGAAGAAGAAATTCCAATTGATGTGCGGATTGTATCAGCAACTCATAAAAACTTGCCTGATGCGATTGCTAATCAGCAATTTCGCGAAGATTTATATTACCGCTTAAATGTTGTGAATCTTAAATTGCCACCACTGTGTGAGCGCAGAGAAGACGTTAGTTTATTAGCACAGTATTTTAGCGCTACCATCGCTAAACGTATGAATAAAAAAGAAAAGCGTTTCGCCAATGATGCAATGCATGCATTAGTACGTCACGATTGGCCGGGTAATATTCGCCAGTTACAAAATGTAGTAGAGCAGGTTGTCGCACTTACCCCAGGTGAAGTAATATCAGCACAGCTGGTTGAAAGTGCGCTTAATAGTAATACCAACAATGTTGAGCCGCTTTCACTTAACGATGCTAAAAAAGAATTTGAGCGAGATTATGTGATTAATGCTTTAAAGATGGCTGGCGGTAACGTGGCTGAAGGGGCAAAACTAGCTAAGCGAAATCGCTCAGATTTTTATAAGTTGATCAAAAAACACAACATTGACGTTGATACTATTTGTTAGGAGAGAAAATGCAGTTATTTATGGTGTATTTAGGTGGGCGTATTCAGGGCTGCCATATTGAAATGCATGATGTTCGTTTTGTTGTTGGGGAATCGATAGAACAAACTTACTCAAAATTAAAAGCGCAGTGGGTCGGTGATAAAAGTAGCGTGCACATGGACAGCTATATGGCGGTAAATCACATTGATGGCTTTGCAGTAACCGTGGTTGATGAACCCTTGGCCCAATCGCAGCAGTTATACTTTGTAAATTTAGGAGCGTATCGTGCTGATAGGTTAGCTGAGCAGCATGACTTTGCGTTATATGTAGCTAGTAGTAGCGACGAAGCTAAACAAAGAGCAAAAGAGGATTTACTAGCAGGTTTAAGTCATATTCATAAAGATGACTTACATGATGTAGATGATTGCTTTGCAATTGACTTGCTCGACAGTCAATTACATATCAAGCTAACCCCGAGTGAGCAATCTCAAGCGATTAAGCCCGATTGGTTTGGTTACCATATATTATAAATAATCAAGAGAGTGTGTGGTGCAAGCGTTAGCCGTTATCACTTTGTTCTGCACGCTCTTTGTCTTCACTGTTACTGGCAATTTTAAAAGCGATAATCACTAAGCCAAACATAGCAAAAGGTAACGCAGCAAGCATATACTCGGTAACATTGCTATCTTGGAAGCTGGCTTGTAGTAAAAAATGCCCAGCAATACACAGTAAAATAACAATCAGTAAGATCGGTAATAAAATAAGTTCTTTTTTAGCAGAATGAGTTTTCATTATTAGGCAGTACTTTTACAAGGTGCGCCATTGTAATGAGCAAACCGCTTTTAGGTCAAACAACTAGGCTGATAAATTACTTTTGATTGCGTTATGTCATGTTTTTCAGTATCAGAGTTAGGTTCGCTACTGTTTAACTCATCACTATCTTCATAGCTGTATAAATCAAAAATAAAATCAATTTCTTCACGTTTCAGTATCGCTTGCATATTGCCTCCTATCTTATCAACTTAGTTAAGTAGTAAGCATATGTCTGCGCGACTGAATTGTAAGTGAACATTAACCGTACAAAATGTGTATAAATGTAATCCTTAATTATTATTAATAGGCAGTCGAACGGTAAAAGTCACACCATCAGCTTGTTGATTATTAGCCGCGCTAACTGTGCCTTTATGGTATTCACACACTAAACGTACTATATAAAGCCCTAAACCCAAGTGTGGTTGCTGCTGCAGTTGTTGACTACGTACCGACACCATTGAATCAAAAATATGCTCTGTTAATCCCTCGGGTAAAAGTGGACCTAGATTACTGACACATAGCAGGGCTTCATTATCATGTTGATCAAGGCTGACACTTATAGCGCTATCTTCAACACTAAACTCTAAGGCATTATTGATTAGTTTATCTAGCAACTGAGCAATAAACTCAGGCGCGCCGTTAAGTAGTAATGGTTGCGGACAAATATTAAGGCTAAATTGTTGCTGTGCATAGGTTAGCTGGTAGCCTTGCATACAACCATTGATCACATTTCGCAAATCAAACGGTTCAGCTTCAGCGCTTTGAATACTTTGCTCAAGGCGAGTTGCTTCGCTCATGGTGGTGATTATTTTACCTAAACGCTCGACTCCTTCACTGGCACGATCAAGGTATTTTTGGCTCAGCTCACTTTGTGGCTGCATTTGTAAGTTTTCAAGGGAACTACGTACGACCGCAACGGGTGTTCTGAGTTCGTGAGATAATCGCGACGACATGGTTTCTAAATAGTTAGTGTAACCACCTAAGCGACTTACAATATTTGCAAAACTGCGAGATAAATCGCCAATTTCATCGTTTGAATCGCTGTAATTAATAGTGCCAGTTACTCGCCCTTGAGCATCAATGGCTTGCTCTGCGGTATCTCTTAAGCGACGAATACGACTGGAGATCCTTGATGCAAAAAAGAATAACGTTACTGTGCCTATTAGCATCACTGCTAAAATCACATTAAATAGTTTCTCTAACGATTTGTTGCGTAATGTGCGAACACCATTGGTAGTCTCTTCGGCCACTACAGCACCAATGACCTTATCTTGGATCCAAATAGGATATGCGGCTGATAAAATAACCGCTTTGTTATCTGGAGTGAGTCGCCAAGACGATGCTGGTGTGCCACTGAGTGCTTTACCTATATGTGTGCCTTGCATCGCTGCGACATCGTGCAAGGTATCTAAAAATTCATTTTCAGGGCGGGTAAGTACTTTATAGTAAAGTGGATGTAAGTAGTTTTTCTCAAATCGTTGCCACCAGGTTTTTGCTGGCTGGTCGTTAAGCCCATCAGCCCAAACGCCGTCGGCATGATGAATTGATCCTGACTGCGCTAACACGCGGTGATGATTATCAACCACCCAAATTCGGCTGCCGCTGTGACCCATACCTTTTAATATACGATTTATTTCAGGTGAGGGCACCAGCACTGAGCCAATATCATTGGGGTTTTGTAAGTTTGAAGTCGACATAGTCTGTGGCTCAGGCTTGCCTTGATCCCAATCTTCAATTGCAAAGCCGAGCTTATTGCCAAGCATCGTTAGCGGAAACCGCAACTCTATGTTATAGCCAGTCTCTGTACTGACAAAATAGCCTTGAATTTTTGTTATTGGGGTTTTGCTTTGTGCGTCAAATGCGTTGATCCAGCCATCTTGGCGAGCGGCAACAATATAGTGCTTAAATTCTCCTTGTGGGGTTTTTAACATGATCTGTAAGTGATCATTACGGGTTAAACTTAGGGTGTTTTTAGCGCGATAAACCACCGAGTCATCGGTAACTTTAAATACTGCATATAAAAAGTTTTCATATTTACCAACCATATGCTCAAACGATAAGTCCTCAAGCTGATGGTCTGGTTTATTAGTTTGTAAATAGCGCTCGTCGTAATGCCAAAAAAGACTTTGATAAGGCTGCCAGTCCGACAGTTTGCCATCAAGTTGAATGGGGTTACTAAGGTTATAGGCGTAGAGATCACGGCCTTTTATAACCTGATCTAAAAAATTGGTTTGCGAGTCAAATAATGCTGGGCGCTCATGCAGGGCCGTGGCGAGTGCTCGGGTAGTGCCGACTAAGGTTTTTTCTTGACCTTGGCGCAGAAATTTTTCCATTTCCCACACGTATTCATAGCCAAGCCAAGGCAGTAAAAATAAAAAACACGACAGCAATATAAATTTACTGCGCAAACCAAAGCGCAGCATTACACTTGCTCCCAGCGATAACCCATACCGTAAACGGTATCTATACAATCAAAGTCAGTATCTAAAGCGATAAATTTTTTGCGAATACGTTTAACATGAGAAGTGATAGTGCTGTCATCAACGTAAATCTTTGCATCACTCATTAGTTCGTTACGGCTTTTTACATGCCCAGGGCGCTGTGCCAGTGAATGCAGCATCCAAAATTCAGTTACGGTTAAATCGACTATTTGCTGCTGCCAAAATACTTGCATGCGTTTAGTATCAAGCGTGAGCGGGCCGCGATTGAGTAAAGCATTTTGATCAGCGGGTTGCTCGAGTGCTTCCATACGTCGAAACAGTGCACCGATACGAGCCGCCAAATGCGCCATGCTGATATCTTTAGTGAGATAGTCATCAGCGCCCATGCGTAGGCCACACACAGTATCTATTTCGCTGTCGCGGGCGGTTAAAAAAATAATCGGCAAGGTTTTAGAAAGCGAACGCAGAGTTTGGCATAGTAAGAAACCGCCATCAATTTCATGACCTAAACCAATATCGACAATCGCTAAGTCTGGTAGTGCGTCATTAAAAGCATGCTCTGCACTTTGACGGTTGCTATAGCCGCTGACCAGATAACCCTGCGCGCTGAGCATTTCCATGTAATTTTCGCGGATCGCGGGTTCGTCTTCAATAATTGCAATCTTCTTCATTTACAGCACCTTCTTATATTCTAGTTGCACTATACCTAATTTTTTTGCTTTCGCACTGGCGAAAAAGCAATTGCCATTTTTTTGCCACAATTGCTCAGCAGTTTGCCTTTTTTGCTCCCCTTTGTTGCCACTTGAGCTTGCTTTAATGGCGTTATACCAAATCGGGCAGCTACCAACCCATGAGTTGCCAACTATTAAGTAATTAAGCAAAAAAGGATTACACCATGAAAAAAATGATTATCGCTTGCACTGTCGCTACTATTTTTGCAGCACCTAACTTAGCCCACGCTGACACAGTTGCAGTTAAAGCAAAAGAAACTCATAAAGAAACGGTGATAGGTTTAAGTACGGGGGCAATTGTTGGCAGTATTGTTGGCGGCCCAATTGGTGCCTTTGTTGGTGCATTTGCCGGAGGCTTGATTGGCGAGCAAGAAGTGGCAGAAGATAAAATTGCCGAGCAACAACGAGCTTTAGTTGTGCTGCAAGATAAAACCGATGATTACCAGCATGTACTTGCTCAAAATGCGCAAATGAGTGAGCAGCTCGATAAGCTTGAGAGTAATAACGAACGCCTTGCATTAGCCAAAATGCACAACCTAATGGCAATGACCATTCAATTTAAAACCGGTTCAAGTGAGATTGCCCCGCACTTTGCCAGCCAACTTGATCAACTAGTGAATTTACTACAAAGCCAGCCAGACTTGCAGCTGGATTTAAATGGCTTTGCCGATCAACGTGGTGATGAGCTCGCTAACTTAGCGCTTTCAAAACAGCGAGTCGCAAATGTACAAAGCTACTTAATAAAGCAAGGTATTAGCCATACCCGCTTAACGACTACCGCATTTGGTGAGCAACAAACTGTGGCAGATAGCGATAATTATGAAGAAAACATGTTTGACCGCCGTGTAACGTTAACAACTCGTCCAAGCACGCAGCCGTATAACCAAACCGCGAGTAACTAATCGCCATTTTGCCAAGTAGCCGCCAAGGGAGTGATTTTTATGTTGAGTAAACCAAGCAAAGTGCTGACCCGTAGCCATTTATGGTTACGGGGAAGCCTTTTTACCTTCATCGCGTTTGTTAGCTGTGCGAGTAACGCCAGCACATCGCCAGAACTAACTATGTTCGACAGCAATGGTGCAAAGGCAGCGCCTGGCGTTATCTTAAAAAGTGATGCCACCATGACAGTCACCGGATTGATAAACCATGTCGTGGTAACTCAACATTATCGCAATGAAAACCCGTTTGCTGTTAATGCACGCTATGTCTTTCCGCTGCCCGATGAAAGTGCGGTTCATGCCATGACTATGCACATTGGTGAGCGAGTGATCAAAGGTGAAATTGATAAAAAAGCACAAGCCGAGCTGCGTTTTCAACAGGCGCAAAAAGCGGGTAAACAAGCCGCTTTAGTGCGCCAGCAGCGTGCAAACATGTTTGTCACTAATGTGGCAAACATCGGCCCCGGCGAAGAAGTACAAATAGAGCTGCAATATCAAGAAGTGATTGATTATCGCAGTGGTACATTTGCACTACGATTTCCAACCACGATAACGCCGCGTTACCATCCGATTAATGGGGTATTAAATGAAACAGCAGAGGATATGATTGACTCGCAGAGTAATGAGTTATCATCAGCGAGTATTGCTGCCACGGGGTGGATAGCACCGATTTACATGGCCACTAAAAATGCAGGCGCGGTTCAAGGCGAGTTTAAGCTAACGGTTAATATTGATGTTGGCCTAGAGCTGGTGGATATTCAGTCTAAATATCATCGTATTAATACCGAAAATCTGGCATTTGGTCAGTATCAAGTTACTTTAAATGAACAACGTGCCGTGAATCGTGATTTTTTACTGGAGTTTAAACCGCTGCAAAAAGAGCAAGCGCAAGCCGCATTTTTTACTGAGCAGCTCAGTAATGGTGAGCGTTATGGATTATTAATGTTGCTGCCGCCGGATGATCATTTTACGCAGACTCAGCGTCTAGCAAGAGAAATGATTTTTGTAGTCGACACTTCCGGCTCTATGCACGGACAGTCAATGGAGCAAGCCAAAAGTGCACTTCATTATGCGTTATCGTTACTTGATAGTAACGACAGCTTTAATATTGTCGGCTTTGACGATCAAATTATGCCTATGAGCGATAAACCTGTGCCGGCTAATGATTTTAATTTACGCCGTGCTGAGCGCTTTGTATATAATTTACAAGCTGATGGCGGCACTGATATTAAAGGGGCATTAGATGGTGTACTAGATGCTCGTGAGCATCTAGGGTATGTGCGTCAAGTGGTATTTTTAACCGATGGCAGTGTCAGTAATGAAGATGCATTGTTTAAACATATTAGTGCGCAACTAGGTGATAGTCGTTTGTTTACGATTGGTATCGGTAGTGCGCCTAATAGTTACTTTATGCGTCGAGCTGCAGATGTTGGGCGCGGAACGTTTACTTATATTGGCAGCAGTAGTGACGTGCAACCAAAAATGCAGCAACTATTTGATAAGTTAGCTCATCCTGCAATTACTCAACTTGCGCTTAGCAGTGATTTGGCAAATCAAGCTCTTGAATATTGGCCATCGCCGTTACCCGACCTGTATTTTTCAGAGCCGGTGATGGTTGCTATAAAGCTTGATAATAATGCCGGCGTTACTTTAGCGGGGCAAACGGCGCAAGGACCGTTGTCGATAAAGTTAAATACACAACAAGGGCGACCGGCTCATGGAATTGCAAGGTTGTGGGCACGGCAAAAAATTAAATCATTATTACTTTATAACGAGCAAGAGCAGGTTAAAGCACAGGTTGAGAGTCTAGCGCTTGAACATCAATTACTTAGTCCGTTTACCGCCTTTGTAGCGATTGAACAGACACCATCGAGCACTGTTGCTGAGCAGAATGTGCAAGTGGTTAATCAACGACCTCAGGGTCTAGCAATGAGTTTGCCACAAACTGATGGGCAAAGCAGACTACATATTTTACTCGGTTGCATGCTGTTGGCTGGATTTGCAGTGTTGAGACTGAAAAAATGAAAGCAGTGATTGGCGCTATATTGTTGATTGTTGGCTTGGCGTTGCTTGGTCATGGTAGTTATATGCAAGCTAAAGCGTGGCTGGCACAACACCTTATAGAGCAGGCTTGGCAAGTGGCACTGACAACGCCAGAGCAACAAGTTAAACCCTGGTTCTATGCTGATAGTTATGTAACTGCACAACTGAATTGGCCAAGCCAAAAGCAAACCTTAACAATATTAGCAGGAGCCAGTGGCCGTAACTTAGCGTTTGCTCCGAGTCACTTTTTAGCTAGTGCAGAGCTAGGCTCTGAGCAAGCAGGCGTGTTAATTGCTGGACATAATGACACTCACTTTGCTTTCTTACAAAAAGTGAATGTAGGTGAGCAATTTAGCTTACAAACGCAAAATGGCCAAATTGATCGCTATCGAGTGCGTGGGATTGCGGTTATTCATCAGTCCCAGTACGATTTTTTAGCGCATAAAGGCTTGTATTTATTAACCTGTTATCCGTTTGACTCTTTAGCCTCCGGGACTGAATTACGATTATTAGTCTCTGCCGATAAATTGCCATCACCTGCATCGGTATTATCTATGTCTACTACCAATTCTTGATGACGCTGACTTATCATTACACCTACAAATACCACGCCAATGCTGAGCCATTGGCTAAGAGAAAGCACTTCTCCCAAGATAATTGCTGATAATATTAGGGTGAAAATCGGTATTAAATTTGAATAGGCTGCGGCAGTGAGCACCGACACCTTACTAATTGCGTAATTATACAAACCATAGCCGCCTAAGGTGACGCAAGAGCCTAAATATAAAATACTTAATAATGCGCCAAGGTCGTGTTGATTTTCACTGGGTAAATCAATAAACAGTAAAAATGGCGCAAAGAACAGACTACCGCTAAAACCTTGCAGTGCAATTAAGGTTAATGGTGAGTAGCGAGCAACTAAATGTTTAACTGAAATAGTATAAAATGCAGCGCAGACCATTGCCATTAACTCCAAAAAGTTACCCAGCAATGGATTGGGAGCCTGCTCTGAGCTTGGCGACATTAAAGTTAATAAGATACTGCCGCCAATACAAAAAGTGAAACCAATAACAATGGCCTTACTAATGTACTCTTTGAGCATAAAAAACGCTAAAAGTGCTACGATAATCGGTAAGCACGATACAATAACTCCCGCTTGAGAAGCTGAAGTATATTCCATCGCATGGCCTTCAAATAAAAAATACAAACAGGGCTCAGCCAGCGACATCCCCACCAGATATTTCCAGTCACCTTGATGATATTTAAAGCGAATAACGTAACGCCATAAGCACAATGCCATGGCTAAGGTGGTTAACATGCGTAAAAAAATCACCAGTGCAGGGTCATAAATGGCGATCGCGTATTTTAGCGCGATAAAAGAACTGCCCCATAAAAAGGTGGCGATTATTAAACATAAACTGGCTGGCATGAAGGTCGCTTTAAAGTGAATTAAAACACGATCCTAGCACGTCAGCACCGTGATTGAATATTTTTAACTTGTTCAAAAATCGATAACTGGTATAAATAAATCCTTCAATATTTTTGTGTAGTAAAAAGCATGCAAAGGGCACAGGTAATAGTGGTTAAGCTGGGAACGAGTGTACTCACTGGTGGAACCGATAAACTCGACAAAGCACACATGGTTGAATTAGTTCGCCAATGTTGTGAATTAAAAAAGCAAGGTCATCAAGTTGTGCTGGTATCAAGTGGCGCGGTGGCTGCTGGCCGAGAGCAACTATTAAAACCCTGCGGTCGTTCTTTGATTGATAAACAGATGCTTGCCGCGATTGGTCAAGGTCAGCTTATCCACATTTGGCAAAGCTTATTTGCTTTATATGGCGTGAATGTAGGGCAAATGCTACTGACTCGCGCTGACGTTGATGACCGAGAACGCTACCTCAATGCCCGCGATACTTTAACTGCATTATTAAGTTATGACGTGGTGCCAATCATTAATGAAAATGATGCGGTCGCAACTGCTGAAATTAAAGTAGGTGATAACGACAACCTCTCAGCACTGGTCGCTATATTAGCTAATGCCGACAAATTATTATTACTAACCGACCAAGAAGGTTTATTTACCAGTGATCCACGTACTGATGTTAATGCGCAATTAATTGACGAAGTGGCACATATTGATGATGAGTTACGCCAGCTTGCTGGTGGCAGTGGAACTAGTCTAGGCACTGGTGGTATGGCAACGAAATTGCAAGCCGCTGATATCGCTCGTCGAGCCGGGGTGGAAGTGATCATAGCCAAAGGTGCTGGTAAAAATGTGATCCTTAATTGTATGAGCGAACAGTTACCAGGAACACGCTTTGTAAAGCTAACAGCGCCAAGAGATGGCCGTAAAAAATGGCTGTTAGCTGGACCTAAAAGTAGTGGCCAAATAGTGATTGATGATGGCGCAGTAAATGCTTTACAGCAACAAGGCGCTAGTTTATTAGCCAAAGGCGTACGCGGTGTGCGCGGGCAGTTTGAACGTGGCGATTTGATTGATTTAGTCACCAGCGATCAACAATTAGTGGCCCGTGGATTAGTACGTTTTAGTAAAGCAGAAACCGATACTATTAAAGGTTGTCATTCAAGTGAAATAGCTAAGTTACTAGCTTTTGATTGCGGTAGTGAAGTGATCCATCGAGATGATTTGGTGTTGTTTTAGATTATCAAGCTACTACATTGTAAAACATTAAAGTCATCCCTTGAGGATATAAATGAATAGTTTAATAATACAGCAAGACTCAAGCTTTTATTCTTTGATGCCGGCCTTTTCACTGCGGTATTGAGTTTTGCTTTATATTTTTAAAATAACGTGGATTGCTTTACCTTTTAGGAGATGGATTCGCGTTCTTTGATGCTATTTTAGCTTTATATTCTGTGCTAAAATCTGTGCCCTTAAATTGTTGTAAACAGGGCCCAGTTGATGAAATTAGTTCGTTGGTTATTAGGTAGTTTGATCTTATTTTTTGATTTTGTTTTTACACCACGTAGTAAAAAACGTCCTGCGGGAGAGCAAGCTCAGCTTGATCAACTCACTGCACAATTTAAACTATATCAATTCAAAGCTTGCCCATTCTGCGTAAAAGTGCGCCGTGCAATTAAACGCGAAGGGTTAAAAGTTGAAACGCGCGACGCGAAAAGTAATGAACAGTATCGTCAAGAATTGCTCGAACAAGGCGGAAAAATAAAAGTACCGTGTCTACGTATCGAAAAAGATAACCAAGTCACTTGGTTATATGAATCAAACGATATCATTGCTTACTTAAATAAAGCTGCAGCTTAATATTCATTTTTCAAGCGCATTTGCTGTGTTAGCATTTAGCGCATATTTTATTGTCCATTGAAAGAGAACATAACCATGACAATTCGTACACGTGTTGCGCCGTCACCAACCGGTGACCCGCATCTTGGTACCGCTTATATCGCCTTATTTAATTACTGTTTTGCTAAGCAGCAAGGTGGCGAATTTGTACTTCGTATTGAAGACACAGACCAAGTACGTAGCACTTCAGAATCAGAACAAGCGATTATGGATAGTCTTCGTTGGTTAGGGCTTGAATGGGATCATGGTCCTGATGTCGGTGGTGAGTTTGGTCCTTATCGTCAATCAGAGCGTAGCGATTTATATAAAAAATATGCGCATCAGTTAGTTGATGATGGCAAAGCATTTTATTGTTTTGCAACCAGCGAAGAGTTGGACCAAATGCGTGAAGAGCAAATGGCTGAAGGCCTGCGTCCTAAATACGATGGCCGTGGTTTAAACCTTACTGATGACGAAATTAAAGCCAACTTAGCTGCCGGTAAGCCTTACGTGATACGTATGAATATTCCAAGCGAAGGTACCTTTAAATTTAACGATTACTTACGTGGTGAAATTGAGATCCCGTGGGAAAACGTTGATATGCAAGTGTTACTTAAAGCCGATGGTTTCCCAACTTACTTTTTAGCTAACGTGGTTGATGACCACCATATGGAAATTAGCCATATTTTCCGTGGTGAGGAGTGGATCAACTCTGCGCCTAAGCTGCTAAAATTATATGAAGATTTTGGTTGGCAAGCGCCGGTGCTTGGTCACTTACCACTATTACGTAATCCAGATAAGTCAAAGCTATCTAAGCGTAAAAATCCAACTTCTATTAATTACTATAAAGAAATGGGTTACTTACCTGAAGCGGTACTTAACTACCTTGGACGCATGGGCTGGTCAATGCCGGATGAGCGTGAAAAGTTCACGCTTGCTGAAATGATTGAACATTTTGATATGAAGCGTGTATCACTCGGTGGCCCAGTATTTGACGTTGATAAACTAAGCTGGTTAAACGGCATGTGGATCCGCGAAAACTTCAGCAACGAAGAGCTAATTCAGCGCTTTGTAGATTGGAAGTTTAATGGGGCAATGCTTGCTAAAGTATTACCAGAGGCGAAAGCCCGCATTAATACCCTATCAGATATGGTTGATTTAGCCGGTCATTTTGTCGGTGGCATTCCAACTTACGACCCTGCGTTACTGACCGCTGGTAAAGCCGATGAAGATGTAATTCGCCAAGCTTTACAGTTCTTTATCTGGGAGCTTGAGGGCTTACGAAGCTGGGAAAAATCAGCAATATTTGCTATAGCTAAAGCGGTGTCTACTTTCCATGAGCTGAAGATTAAAGACTTCTTAGAGCCGATATTTGTCGCTATTACTGGCAAAACGTCATCAACATCAGTGCTTGATGCAATGGAAATATTAGGCTCAGATCTATCGCGCGCACGTTTACGTGTAGCACTTGCGCATTTAGGTATCTCTAAAAAGCAAGCGAAGAATATTGAGCGTGCGTATCGCGAGTATCCTGCTGCATAGGTAAAGTAATCTAGCTAAGCTTGATGATCATTAAAAGCCGAACTTTATTAACGTGGAGTTCGGCTTTTTTGTGGAAAAATAATGGAGTATTGCCAACAAGCAAAGCTAGTGTGTGGACGATGAAATTATAACAGTTGGCTGTTCCCACGCAATTTTTTAGCTCAGTAGTGAAAAGTGGGGTATCGGTGGTTTATTTTTTCGAAAAAAAAAGCCGTGTTTTAAATCAACACGGCTTTGTTGTTTTAATTTGCTTTGCCCTAGACTTTGAACTCATCTACAGACAGGCGTAACTCTTCGGCAAGTTTAGCGACCTCAGAGCTTGATATATTAGTCTGATTAGCTCCCTCAGCGGTTTGTTCTGCAATGGCTACGATAGACTCAAGGCGCTCGCTAATCTCTTGTGAGACTTGTTGTTGCTCTTGTGCTGCAGTCGATATTTCTTCACTCACATCATGTGCTAAAGCAACCGCTGAGGTGATTGAATCCAGTGCTGCGTTGGCTAGGTCTGATTGTTCTACACAAGAATCAGCTTGTTGCTTGCCTTTAGACATTGCAGTCACGGCTGCTTCCGCGCCTGTTTGCAATGATTCTATCATGGCTTGAATTTCTTGAGTCGAGGCTTGTGTTTTACTAGCCAATGAACGAACCTCATCAGCAACAACGGCAAAACCACGACCTTGTTCACCGGCACGTGCTGCTTCAATAGCTGCATTAAGTGCTAGTAAGTTAGTTTGATCCGCGATACCACGAATAACATCAAGAATACTACCAATCGAGGCGCTATCTTGATGAAGCTTATTAATGACTAGTGAGGCTGATTCAACTTCACGAGCTAGCTGCTCAATGGTCGATTTATTCTGGCTAGAAATACCCTTAACACGTTCAGCTTCTTTATCGGCATTTTTGATTTCTTTAAGTGCCTGTTGTGCGCTATTACTCACCGTTTGTGAGGTACTGCTCATTTCTGTTGTCGCTGTTGCCGCTTGTTCTACCTGTGCTTGTTGATTACGAATTGCTTGGCTTGATTCACCGGTAATAGCAGACGTTTCTTCTGAGGCCGCAGCAAGTTGTGTGGAACGAGATATAATGCCTTTGATCAAGCTGCGTAAGCTGGCTATAAGTGTATTACAACTACGCGATAGCTCACCAAATTCATCTTTAGCCGTATCATCAAGACGTTGTGTCATATCGCCACTAGCAACAATATCAAGAATGCGGTTAACTTCTGCAAGTGGTTTAGTAATGCGATTAACTGTTATATAAGCCACGATTATAGCTAGTAAGGTAGCACTTATCATACCAACCCAAGTCCATAAGTTGGCTGAGTCGACGTCGATCCTAACTTCTTTTTGTAATTCAAAAGCAACATTACTCGCTTGAGCGACTAACTCGTTGAGTTGTTTTAATGCAGTTGCCGTAGCTTGCTCGGCCTCAGTAAGTTCCGTTTCAGTCATTGCGATCACATCAATTAAACGCTTTTTATTAGCTGAAATACTATTGTTGCCGAGAATGTTATCGCGAATAGAGACAAAGTAGTTGTTTAGATCGTTGTATAAACCCGGCTCAGCGGCTTCAACAACCGGTTTGAGTAGCTTTAAACTACGCTCAATTTCTTCTAAATAATAAAGCTGCTCATTTTTGACGATATCTAAGGTATTTTGGGTTTTAACTGTCAGCATGTCAGTGCTGTTAGTCACCAAAGATAAAAAGTTATTTTCTAATTTATTAGCTGCTTGATAGGCTCTGCTATCACTGCTTTCTAAACCATCAATATCGATAATATCCAAAACCACAGAATTAGCATCTTCCGCAGCAAGCTCAATAGTTTCTAACTGTGCTCGTAATGATTTATTGAGTTCTAATTGAGTTTTTTTATCTTTTAATAAATCTTCTACTAATTTAATAAAACTTTTGTAAGTTCGTTCCACGCTTTGACTACTTTGATTTAGTTGAGCATTGTCACTGACAACTTGTCGTAATTGCGAGTAAGATTTATCAAAGCGTTGTTTTTGTTCGAACACTGATTTTTCAATTGGCGCAAGCTCTGCAGCTGAAGTGGTATAAAAGCTTGCTTGGGCAGCTTTACTCATTAAGATAAACTCAACCTGAAGTTCAGAACTTTGTTCCAGTGCAGGCAATGATAATTGATTTACTTGCTGCGCTGAATTATTAATATTTGCGATTCTGAACAGTGAATTACCCCCAATTAAAAGAAGTAATAAGGTGATACAAATAAAACCACCCCAAATACGCTGGCTGACAGTTAAGTTCATATAAAAATTCCATAAAGAGAGTAGCAATTAGACTTTATCGGCTTTATTGCGGATAAGTTAAGTAATTAAATTTAATTACTTTTAACATTTATAACTTTAAATCTAACAGAAGATGAGTTTTTTTTCAGGTTATTTAGATAGAATTAGCTGAATTAATGCTGAATAATTGTTTGTTTTTTAATTCTAGCAAGGTCATAGCTCCACCCCACACACAACCAGTGTCTAAAGCGTAGATATTTTCATGATCTGTTACACCTTCAAGAGCAGCCCAATGACCAAAAACAATATATTGTTTAAAAGTTGTAAATCTTGGGTGCTTGAACCAAGGGATCATTGCAGTAGCGTTAGCAATACCACCTTTATAGCTTAACTCTAATTGTTCATCAAGGGTTAAAAATCGCATTCGAGTAAAGTAATTTATAATATAACGAAACCGCTCAAAGTCATTGAGTTGTTCACTCCAAAGGCTAGGGTGCTGCTCATACATATGTTTGAAAAAATCGCGCGCATTCTCACCTTGATAGCAGGATTCAGCAAATTGTGCATGTTGTAGAGCCTGTTCAATTGACCATGCAGGGTTGAGACCGGCGTGGCTAATAAATACCTGTTCTTTTTCAAGCCATAAAGCAAGTGGTTGCTGCTGTAACATGGCTATATAAGCAGGTAGCTTTGTGGAATCAAGCAGGGCGGTGAGCTTGTCTTTAGGATTAGCGGGTTTATCTAACATGTAATTGGCAATCAGGTGTAAGTCGTGATTACCCAAGGTAACGGTGATGCTATCTTGATGTGTATATATATAATCTAGGCAGGCAAGTGAGTCGGGGCCGCGGGCGACAATATCGCCCACTAAATAAAGGTGATCTTTGCTTGGGTTGAAGTCAACTTGCAGCAACAAAGCTTGAAATTCTTTATAACAACCTTGTAGATCACCTATTGCATAATTTGCCATTATTTAACCTAAATTCGGGAGAATAAATCTATCTCCTGTGGCTATTTTCAACGATAACTGCGTTGAATCTACTTGCAATAGGCCAGCTATTGACGCGTAAATTCGCCTTGTTATCTCTGAAAATCTCCGACAGGACAGCTTAAAGGCTAGTTATATCATTAAATCAATGCGTTAATAAATATCTTAACCCGATTTCAGGTTATTTAATGTAAAATATTAGGCAGTGATAAACGAAAAACATTAATAGGTGCATCAAACTCTGTACCGAACTCATTCTTCAAGGTGTAATAACCTTGCATCGTTCCTACGGGAGTATCTAGCACTGCACCACTGGTATATTTATAGCTTTCACCAGGACCAATAGTTGGTTTTTCACCGACTACGCCTTCACCTTGTACTTCGATTTCTTTACCATTTGCATCAGTGATCAACCAATAGCGGCTAATTAACTTTGCGCTGCATAGACTGTGATTTTTAATGGTAACGGAATAAGCAAATACATATTTATCAAGTTCAGGTTGTGATTGACCCTCAACATAAAATGTTTCTACCGATACTTTGATGGGTGAGCCCAAATTACTGCTTGTTGTCATAAATCCAATTAGCTATATCAATAAATTGTTGTAACGAAAGGCTTTCAGCACGCAACGTGATATCTATACCAATGCTAGTTAATTCATCTGCGGTGAGTAAATTAGCTAAGCTGTTGCGCAGTGTTTTGCGGCGCTGATTAAAGGCCTCTAAACACACAGTGTTAAGAATTTTAGTACTTTTTGCTGTACGTTGCTCTGGCTTTTTCGGTATTAAACGAATAACGGCAGAATCAACTTTCGGTGCTGGTTTAAAACACTCTGGTGGTACTTCGATGACAGGCATTGCATTACAGTAATACTGTGTCATTACACTCAAGCGACCAAATGTTTTACTACCAGGTCCTGCTACCATGCGTTTTACCACTTCTTTTTGTAGCATAAAATGCATATGCTCAATGTTGTCGGCAAACTCGAATAAATGGAACAGTAACGGTGTTGAAATATTGTACGGTAAATTACCAAACACTTTTAGTTTGTTGCGGTCAGCTTTGATCAAACTTGAAAAATCAAATTTCATTGCATCACCTTGATGCACAGTAAGCTTAGGCCCTAAAAAAGGATGCTCAGTTAAGCGCTGGGCTAAATCTTTATCTAGCTCAACAACCGTTAAGTGGCCACTTAGCTCACTTACCGGTTCAGTGATAGCACCTAGACCAGGACCGATTTCAACTAAATTATCTTCAGGTTTAGGATCAATCGCGGTGACGATTTTATCGATGATCATCTCATCACATAAAAAGTTTTGCCCAAAACGTTTGCGGGCGCGGTGTCCTAAATGTACTTTATCTGTCATTGATTTTGTGCTTTTTCATGGGCGAGCTTAATTGCTTCGCGGATCGCTAATTCAAAACTACCAACATCAGCATCACCAGTACCGGCTAAATCGAGCGCCGTACCGTGATCAACTGAGGTGCGTATAAACGGCAAACCAAGGGTGATATTAACCGATTTGCCAAAACCTTTGTATTTTAGCACAGGTAAACCTTGATCGTGATACATTGCCAGCACAGCATCAGCTTGTGATAGATATTTGTCTTGGAACAAGGTATCAGCAGGCAATGGCCCGATTAAATTCATACCTTCACTATTTAGCTGTTCAATGGTTGGGGTGATGGTGTCAATTTCTTCACGCCCTAAATGGCCATCTTCACCCGCATGAGGGTTAAGCCCACAGACTAAAATACGTGGTTTTTCGATACCAAATTTAGTTTGTAAATCATGGTTTAAAATACCCGCAACTTTACTTAAACGCTCACTTGTAATAGCACGTGATACATAAGCTAGTGGGATGTGCGTGGTCACTAGTGCAACTCTTAAGCCTTCAGTAGCTAACAACATCACCACATCAGGGGTGTTTGATTGCTGGGCAAAGTATTCGGTATGGCCGCTAAATGAAATACCAGCTTTATTGATAATACCTTTATTAACAGGGCCAGTTACAACCGCAGCAAACGTACCATTCATATTTTTTTCGCACGCGATACGTAAAGTATCGAGTACGTATTGGCCGTTGGCATCATTTAATACACCCATTTCAACTTCGGCACCTAAATCAACTTGGTGCAGATAGACACTCCCTGCTGGAGCGATTGCTGCTGCTGCGTTTTCATCAAATGGAATTAAATTGATTGTTAAACCAAGCTGTTTGGCTCGCTGTTGTAATAACTGCTTATCAGCAATCACAACCAGCTGCGCAGGCCAATCATGCTGTGCAAGTTGCAACAGTAAATCTGGGCCGATCCCGGCAGGTTCGCCGGGAGTAATTGCAATACGTAGAATCATTGGTTATTCATCAATTGGGAAAATTTCAACATGGGCTTGCTCACGCATTTCTTGCTGCCAGTTAAAGCTTTCTTCTTTAAATTTACGATTAAAGAGCATGCCATGAGCACGGTTACGTTTAGCTAGTTCGGTTTTATCAGCAATGCGTTTGTCTAATAGCTGCACTATATGCCAACCAAATGTGGTTCTAAACGGGTCACTGATCTCATTTTTATCAAGTGATAGTAGGGCGTCTCTAAACTGTGGCACATAGGTTGTAGGATCTGTCCAATCGTACTCTCCACCTTTAAGTGCAGAGCCTGGATCTTCTGAATACTCTTTAGCAAGCTCACCAAAATCAGCTGTACCTGCGCGTAACTCTTTGGCAAAACCATTTAGCATATTGCGGGCTTTTTCTTCACTTAAGATAATTGACGGCTTGATTAGGATATGGCGAGAACGAACTTCAGTTGTTTCAACAACCTGGCGACCACGAATATCTTGCACTTTAATGATATGAAAACCAGCGCCAGAGCGTAGCGGGCCGATAATGGCATCTTTTTTAGTGCCTTTCACTGCTTCAGCAAATAATGACGGCATTTCATTGATACTCATATAACCTAGCTGACCACCTTCAAGAGCTTTTGAACCACTTGATGATGAAATAGCGATGCGTTTGAATTCTTTACCTTCTCGTAAAAATTCGATGACTTTATCGGCACGAGTTTTTGCGCTAGCAATTTCATCCGCAGTGGCATTATTTGGAATATCAATGAGGATATGACCAATGTCATACTCTTCCGTATTTTGACCTTGGCTTTCCATTATTTTTAAAAGGTTATCAACTTCTTGCGGGCTAATATAAATACGACGATCTACGTTTGCGCGCATCACTTGTTGAGTAGTAATTTCTTTACGAATTTCTTCACGATAAGACTGGAAACTCTCGCCTGACGCTTCAATCGTACGGCGCAAGTCTGCAATTGTTCCGCCCTGCTCTTTAGCCATACTAACCAAAGTTTGATCCAGTTGACTATCAGATATTTCTAACCCCATACGCTCGGCTAATTGCATCATCAGCGCTTGATTTACTAAGCGCTCCATTGCTTGAATGCGTAGCGTATCATCCGAAGGTAATTCTTGTCCTTGCTCTTTAGCTTGGGTTTTTACACGGTTAACTATGGTGTCAACTTCACTTTGTAAAATAACTCCTTGGTTTACAATACCAACCACCTTGTCTATTTCAACAGGGGCTGCGAAAGCGCTTTGGTATAAACCAAGCGTCAAAAATGCTGATGCTAATAATTTTTTTAAATTCATACTTTTTCTAATACTCTTGCTAATAGTACGGTAATACTAGTTATTAAGAAAATACGGTCTACGATAGCCAAAAATACCTTGTTGTAATAATTTTTGTGCATCATAACGGCTTTTACTACCTAACCCTTTTAAGACAATATTAAACCCAATGCTTGAATCAAAAGTGGCTTGTTCTTGGCCTATCGCTTGATTTAAATCAGTTGCGATTTGGCGACGACCGGTAATTTGAAAGGCCCAACAGCAGGATTCATATTGCAATCCGCTGAACACCTCGACACTACGACCGCTTTCTAAATCGCGATGATAGCTACTTACAAACTGCCATTGATCACTGAGCGGAATGCTAGTAAAAAAGCCAACTTGTTCGATTGTATTGCCTGAGACATCATTTGCATAGCGATGGTTCAATTGTACCAGCTGATTATCGTCACCTTTATAATCTAAAGTCACATTTGACTGGATAATCTGCTTTCCATCGGTGTCATACTGAATTCCGCCTGATAAATACCAGCGGCGGTGCCAATGTAACATGGTTTGTGCGGCAAACAAGGCATTATAGTTGGTATCTGAGTTTAACCCTTGTGATGTTGGCTTGGCAGAGTCACTTAAATAAAATATTTGACCAGCACTAAAATTAAACAATTCTTCGCTTTTATTATTAAATAAACGCGTGGTTGCACCTAATGTAAATTGATTCGCTGCGGCTATACGATCAACGCTTGAGAAGCGACTATCACGGAATAAACCAAAAAAATCATCTTGTAGTTTTGTCGTATCGTATAAACCTATATCGGATTGATCTTTATTTGGTGTATACAAATATTGCACTTGTGGCTCTAAGGTTTGAATCCCATCATCAGCGAAGATAGTGGTATCACGCTCAAAGTTTAATTGGCTGTATAAACGCACTTTAGGCAAAGTACGTGAAACTGATTTAGCATAATCGGTATTAGCTAAATCACCTTCTTGCTTATAGTTAGTGTGCAGTACGCTAAATTCAGATAAAAACGACCAAGCATGCTCTTGATAACCATAACTTACTTTGGGTTCGATGTGCACTCGAGTGGCTTTTTCTATGATTGCTGTATCATTAGTAAAGTGGCTCAGTTCACCGTCTAGGGTCAGTTCAATATCCTGAAAACTAAATGGTGCTGTTTGTGAAAAGCTAATTTGTGGCCATGCCGCATACGATTCAAGATGATCACCGAGCACTTCAAAGTTTTGTACTTTAATATCTGTACGCCAAGTATCACCTAAGTGTGATAACGAGCCAGTACGATACAGTTGGGTGTCAGTACGTGTTGCGTAATTAGAACCCAAATCAGTGAGATAGTTATCATCGCTGACGTTGGTTATATCAACATTTGCACGCCAGTTTTCGGCAAAATAACTTTGTTGTTGCCAGTGAAATAGAAAGCGCTCTTTGAGTTCTGGTTCGGAGTCGTCTTTGTCAAGGTATTCAAGTGCTACGAGACCTTCATTGATATCACTTAAATAACGAAACTCGGTTTGCAGCTGTAAGCCTTTTTTAGACATATAGCGAGGTGTAATCGTGGCATCAAAGTTTGGTGCAATATTCCAATAATATGGAGTAACAGTTTCTACGCCGTAGCGATCTGAACTGGAAATATTGGGTGTTAATAAGCCTGATTTTCTTCGATTATCAATTGGGAAAGTGAAATAGGGTAAATAAAGTACTGGCGTATCCATAATACGTAATACCATATCATGGGTTTCGCCCCAGCCTTCTTCACGGGATAATAAAATTTGTTCAGCTTGAATTGCCCACACGGGCGTATCGCTTGGACAGGTAGTAAAGCTTGCGTTCAGCAGATCTAAGCCAGACTTATTAATGGTGAGCTTTTCTGCACCGCCGTGTGCTTGTTGATCCGTCAGCTTATAATCGGCACCAAGTAGGCTGATTTCAGAACTATTTAAATCAGCATTAAGACCTGAGCTATTTACTTCACTGATAGTGTCACGGTAAGTAATAGGGCCAGTTGCATTAAGTAACCCACGCTGTTTGTCAATTAGCGCACTTTGTGCGGACAAACTCATAGTAAGGGTGTTAATATCAACATTACCGGTAAATTCTGCGCTTTGGGTGCCAAGCAGTTCAATATCATCTGAACGGATATCGATCATGCCTAAGTCAAGGCCAGCAAGCGGTTGCCAAGCTCTGGTTTGCATTGAATTGCCACAAAAGTTGTGTGTCAGTTCAGTTTCGGCGAACGATGGTGCGCTGATCACACTTAGCATCATCATGCCCCAGGTTTTGCTCATTTATTAACCTTAATATGCTGTCGTTGGATGTAAGAATGACATAATAAAGGAAAACAATGGCAAATACAGTAATTGACTTAGTGAAAAATAGATATCTTGTAAAATGAATCGTTATAAAAGTTTACAGCAGTTTTTAAATCCGCACTTCGAAGATGAAGTATACCAGCTAGCTGCGATCACCGGAGACGCCAGCTTTCGTCGTTATTTCCGCCTAAATCGCGGTCAAGATAGCTATATAGTTATGGACTCAGATCCAGCTAAGCTCGATAACACTCCTTATATAGAACTCAACAAAGTTTTTTCTGAGCATGGTTTCAAACTACCAAAAATATTACATGCTGATGAAAAGCAAGGGTTCTTCTTATTAAGCGATTTAGGCAACACACATCTTGCTGATATGCTGGATGATAAAGAACGTATCAATCACTATAAACACCTTATAAAACTTAGTGCACAATGGGCAAAAATGCCGCCTGTTGAGCACATGAAAGATTTTGATCGGGCATTTTTAGAATTAGAACTAAGTATTTTTTTAGAATGGTTGGTAGAGAGATTTTTAGAGCTAGAAGTTACTGCTGCAGAACGTAATTTATGGCAAACGAGCTGTGAGTTATTAATTGAAAATATACTCGCGCAACCTAGCGTCACCGTACACCGTGATTTTCATAGCCGTAATATTATGCACAGTGAACAGCAATGGGCAATTATTGACTATCAAGATGCCGTGCAAGGCCCGGTATGTTATGACCTGGTATCGTTACTGCGTGATTGTTATTTTAAACTTCCTCACGATGAACTTGAATACTTACTTGAGCATGCATTTGCTGAGTTTGAGCAACAGGGCTTGCTCAGTAACATCAGCTTTGCAACCTTTAAACAATGGTTTGATTTAACCGGTATTCAACGCCATTTAAAAGCGGCGGGTATTTTTTGCCGGTTAAATTTACGCGATGGTAAACTCGGTTATATGGATAATGTATTACCGACACTGCGCTACATTAGTGATGTGGCGCAAGATCATTCATCGTTGGTGGAGCTGGGTAAATGGATCAACAGTAAGATTATTCCTGCTACCTTAGTCGCACTTAATAAAGTGCCAACTAAATAATGAAAGCGATGATTTTAGCCGCGGGTCGCGGTCAGCGAATGATGCCACTTACCGCAGAATTACCTAAACCTATGTTAAAGGTGCAAGGAAAACCATTAATCGAGCATCATATTGAGCGACTAAAAACAGCAGGGATCACTGATTTTATTATAAACCTTGCTTGGCAAGGAGATAAGATCCGTGCTTACTTTGGCGATGGTAGCCAGCTTGGAGTACATATTGAGTATAGCCAAGAGCCTGAGCAGGGATTAGAAACTGCAGGTGGTATTATTCAAGCATTACCTTTGCTTGGTGAGCAATTTATTGTTATTAATGGCGATATATTTACCGACTATGATGTTAGTTCATTACTGCATATTCACTTAGATGCGGGCGAGGCACATATTGTGTTGGTTGAAAATCCAGCCCACAACCCAAATGGTGACTTTACGTTGCGTCATCTAAGCGCAGATAGCCCCAAGTATACATTTTCTGGTATTAGTCGCTTTCATCAGCAATTTTTTGCAGGAATTACAGCGGGTACTCATCGCTTAGGGCCATTATTAAAAAGTAAATTGGCTGAGCATGTTGTCTCTACGGAGCTTTACATAGGTAACTGGGACGATATCGGAACTCCAGAACGATTAGCTCAATTGAATGAGTTGTTGATAGAGCAACAACTCATTAAGTAATTCACATATAATAGGAGCGCCTCATGTGGGGTAAAATTTTAGGTGCCTGCTTTGGCTTTATGTTTGGGCGCATTATAGGCTTATTTATAGGCTTATACCTGGGCCATATGTTTGACAAGAGTTTAAAGCAGAACTTTGATAAAGCCGGCGGCTTTTCAAGCTTATTTAAAGGCGATGATGATATTAATCAGCGCCAAGCGTTATTTTTTACTAGCTGTTTTGGAGTAATGGGGCACATTGCTAAGTCAAATGGCCGCGTAAGCGAAACCCACATCCGTGCTGCCAGTTTATTTATGGATGAAATGGGACTCACTGGTGATGATCGCAAAGAGGCACAAGATGCGTTTAAAGCGGGAAAAGACGCTGATTTTTCATTAAAAGAAACTGTTTTCGATTTTAAAGAGCGTTTTGCTCGTCGCCATGATTTATTACAACTGTTTTTAGAAATTCAAATCCAAATGGCGTTTTCTGATGGGGTGTTAGCTGCGCAAGAAAAGGAGCTACTCCAAGAGGTAAGTAAGTTATTAGGGATCTCTAAAACTCACTTTGCATTTGTACTTAAACGTTACCAAGCTGAATTTTCATTTCGTCAGCAACAACAACGCTATCAACAGCAGCAACAACGTCAACAAGGGCAAAGCAGTAGTTATCGTGAAGGCTCAGGGCATCATGTACCGCCAAATAGTGGCATGAGCCGTACTCAAGCGCTGGCTTTGCTGGGGTTAAATAATGAGGCGAGTGAACGAGAAGTAAAAGTAGCGTACCGTAAATTAATGGCGCAGCACCATCCTGATAAATTAGTTTCTCAAGGTTTACCTAAACATATGATGGAACTGGCAGTCAAGAAAAGCCAAGATATTCAAGCCGCTTACGAATATTTAAAAAAGGCGGCGTAAAAACCCGTCTACTTCTTTGGTCAAGCGCTCATGTTGCTCAGGCTCAGAGCGCAAACCAAACAGCTCACGTTGGCGGTAATCATATTTACTGTGACGTTTAACCCAGCGTTTTCTATCCGCCACACTCAGCAGTAAGTCCGGGTTATCTATGTTGTAGTAAATATCCAATAACGGCGGGCTAATAGTCGATATAATCGCGTTAAGTTGTTGGTTACGTTTACTGTTTGGTAAATAACTGCTAAGGCTGACAAATGCATCTATGTTGGTATTTGGATATTCGCCATAGTGTTCGAGCAATACTCCCGCAGAGGCACCTTGTGCAATAACAACAATTTTCCCATCTTCATCCAATGCACTTTGATACAACGCATTAAAGCGTGCAATTAAGTTGAGTTTATAATTATCTATTATCGCATTGCTTATATGAGCGATAGCATCAACATGTACAACAGGAGTGGCTGTGTCAGCTGATGGTTCGCCATTGTCTGAACTTGTAGTTTGCTTAGCCGCTGCAGGTTCAGTTGTTTCACTTGCATCCGCAGGTGGCGCTGCTTGCCAATCAATATCGGGTACCGTCATAGCAATTGTGGCATAGCCTAAATCGTTAAGTTGCGTGCGTAAAAAGTTGAGCCCGTTGTTATTGGTAGGTAAGTGTTGCCAATCAGGGATAATCAATACCACACCGCGCTGCTGGGCACTCATGTGTTGGCGATATAAACTTAAAAACTCAGTATCACCAGCGAGTAGCGGTTTTAGTTCATCTTGCGGCATTAGGCGTGATAAATCATTACTGCTGATTGTTGACCATGGTGTGGGTGCAATAAAGTCGGCTGCTTGGGCTGGCATGGCCAAGAAAGTCGCGTAAACCAAACTAATTAATTGCCATACTTTAAACTGTTTGCCGATAGCCATATAAACCACCACGATGAATCAATAAGTTGTTATCGGCGTGTACAGCAAAAAGTTTAGTGTGATTTTAAGCTCGTAATTAAAACTCTGGCTCAGCTTCAAAAGTCATAATTTGTGCTGTTCCCGGGTGAGTGAGCCGTAGCATTTGTGCGTGCAATTGCAAGCGCGGGGCAGCAGCCAGTGCATCAGGGTGAGCATAGAGCCTATCGCCTAAAATAGGGTGTCCCAATGACAACATATGCACACGTAATTGATGTGAGCGTCCGGTAATAGGGGTAAGTTCCACACGAGTGGCGTGCAGCTCATGCTCCAGTACAGTGTAATGAGTTAAAGAGGGCTTCCCCTTGTCATGATCAACCATTTGCTTAGGGCGGTTTGGCCAATCACAGATCAGCGGCAAATTGACTGATCCCGTTAATGGCTCTAGTTTACCGTACACTCGTGCAACATAGCGCTTTGCAGTTTGGCGTTCTTGAAACTGCATACTTAAATGACGATGAGCCGCTTTATGCATTGCTAAACAAATAATTCCAGAGGTTGCCATATCTAAGCGGTGAACTATTTTTGCCGTAGGAAAAACACGGTTAACGCGAGCTATCAAACAATCGGCGTGTTTAGGATCTTTTCCCGGCACAGTCAAAAGTTCACTGGGCTTGTTGACGATCAGTAAATCATCATCTTGAAATAAAATGGTTAAATACGGATCTAATGGAGGATTGTAGTTAATTAACACGGCCGACCTCAATGATTTATGAGCGCGCTATTTTAGAGAAGTCATCGCTTATACACAATCAATAACTAATTAGATTAGACGCGAGAGTATTAATGAGCGAGTTAATTGGCAAGTAGTAGTTAAGCTGAGGGTATTTTTGGGCAAAAGAAAAGCGCGAACTATCTCTAGTCGCGCTTGCGGAATCTTCTAATTTTTTGCATCCTGCAATTGAACTTAATCAACTCCTAAACTTTACTTATCCATGTGATCACACTGTTACTTATTCGTTCTGCGTGATATAGGCTATCCGTGCCTCTGTCCTATGTGCTTCCTTTTGATCCTTTTTGGTAATCTCTATTACCAGTCCTTTACGCATCGTCCTGATGCTATCCCTTAGTTAACAGTTCCATTGCGATACCCTTTAGGGCCTGTCCATCTGTCCGCTTTTATAACATCCTGTTTAACAACTCTCTTGCGAGCCCTGTTGTTATTCCTTTTCGCATCATCTTGACGCTGTCCGTATATTTACTATCCTTAGTGCTACTCATCCTGAGCCTGTCCGTGAATCCATTTTTTCCTAACGTAACCTTTAATTCGAGGTTTATGAGTAATCATTCCTTGTCCGTTTACTCATTTAAGCGTCACTGCTTAACCGATGAAGTAAGTATAGAGAGTATCGGCAAACAAAATAGGCTAAAAATAGTAATGAAAATACAGTCATTATTTTGAAATTTAATAATAGTTATTATATTTCATGTGGTTAGTTTGTTTTTAGACTTTTTTTATGATGCTTTATACTCAATAGCTGTCATAACCGTGAGATATATCGCACAAGTGATTTCCATTATGGGCGTGGTTGCCTTTAATAGTGGATGTAATTGTAGTGTTGCTTAGACGATTTCTAATCGTATATGGTTTAAGTTTATTGCATATATCCCTTAAATGATTAAAAACCAATATCTATTAAGGCGCTTTGTAATTCTTTAAAATAAATGCGACTTGCCGATAAATTAGCGGCTATGAATTGTGGGGAAATTGCTCAACAAGACACGTTTGAGCCGCTATTTAGCGCTTCAAGCTCAAAGGTAGTTGCAGAATTTCTTGGTCAGGGCATATACTTGGGTGCAGATGTATTAACAGCAACTGAATATCGTACTGCTTACGGGGGCTGAGTCATTAGTTACTTATCGTCGAGTAAAGCAAGTTGGGTAACTTTGTGTTCGCCCATACCATCTTGAGTTAATACCTTTTCAATCACAAGGCTGTAGTGCAAATACGGTGACTATTTTAAACCGTCGTTTTGTTGCTCTGCATTTTGTGTATAAAGTTATGAACGATGGACAATAAATTGAAGTTGCTGTTTAGTTGGGCCAATCATTTTAGCAAATGAGTAGGTGACAATAAAAATAACACCACACACGGTTAACTTTTTCGCAGATTAAGTGTTTTAGTATTTTTAATTTCATTAAAAACGCCGTGTATGAGATTTTGAGTTAAGGAAATATCATGGCGCAAGCGCAATCTGGAATTTGTGCTGAAGCAAACTTGCACGGTTTACATTTGTTTTTTAATGTATTTGATGGCCACGATGAGTCATTACGCAAAAAATTAAAATACGTTAGCGCTATCCAAGATGAGTTTTCAGATCAGTTTTCTGAATCGATGCTCTCCAGCCTAGTTGCAGTAGGGGCGCAGTACTGGCCGCATATTCTGCCTGAATTTCTGCCTAGTGAATTACAGAGCTTTCCTAATATTACTCATAATGATCATATTATGGGGGCTCAGCCTTTTGATTTATTTGTCCAAATTCGTTCCGATAGGGAAGATGTAAACCATTTATTTGCTTTGCAAATTCTCAAGTTATTTGCCCCCGATGTTGAATTGGTTGAGCAAGTGAGAAACTTTCGATTTTTAGATGGTCGCGATTTTAATGGTTTTATACTCGGTGGTGACACTCCTCATGGTCGCCAAAAGCGCATCACAGCGTTAATCAATAAACCCAACCATTTTGAAGATCAAGGCAGTTACGTACATATACAGCGCTATAAGCATGATTTAAGTGTGTGGCAAAACCTACCACTGAGTGAGCAAGAACAAATAATGGGACGCACTCGCTTAGATAATACCTTGATTATGCCAGCGACTGAAAATAGTCATGCTGTACGCACTGAGTTAAAAGATGAGCAAGGGCAACCACTGCAATTAAATCAAAACATGCCTTATGGTGACGTTTACGAACAGGGTATATTAGCGATTAGTTATGCAGCACAGGGAAATGCATTTGAGCAAGTATTACGAAGTCGATTAGGTGATGGCGATTGCTACGATCATTGGCTTGATTTTACTCAAGCCGATATGGGGTCTGCGTTTTTTGCCCCATCAATTAACTTTTTAAAGCAGCTGTAAAAAGTTTGAATCGGTAGACTTATACCGTATCAAATAAAATACGCACGCGTTCAAGAGTTACATCAATTTCAGATACTTTAGCTGGAGCGATAAAAATAGTATCGTCACCAGCAATGGTGCCTAGTACGCCATCTGCTTTACCTAATGAATCTAATAGCCGAGCAATTAATTGTGCAGCTCCTGGGCTGGTTCGAATAATGATCATCATTTCGTTATGCATTATATCAATCACTAACTGACGTAATGGGCTTTTCGCTGTAGGTACGCCCATTTCAGCAGGCAAACAATAGACCATTTCTTGTTTGGCATTACGAGTGCGTACCGCGCCAAACTTGCTTAACATCCGCGACACCTTACTTTGACTAATATTATCAAAGCCTTGCTCTTTTAGGGCGTCAACAATCTCACCTTGTGAACCAAAGTTTTCTTCTTTTAAAAGTGCCTTAAAGGCCTTTACTAATGCTTCTTGTTTATCTTGTGGTTGCATATTATAGGTTCTTATTCATAAGTGATGCGCTAATTGTACACAATATTGCATACTTATGCAGTAGTTGTTTGCTTTTGCGATGGATTTTAGTGCTGTAAACCAGCAAGTTTACAACTATGGTCTAAATTATATGTGAAATAAGCAGGATAAATTTGTCTTTAGTCGTTAATTTCATTATCTTTAGAGCCACAAATATTTCCTACCTCAAATTACGGAGAATTCCAATGAAAGTTGCTGTATTAGGTGCTGCTGGCGGTATCGGCCAAGCGTTGTCTTTATTATTAAAAACAGGCTTACCAGCTGGTTCTGAATTATCACTTTATGATGTTGCTCCAGTTGTTCCTGGTGTTGCTGTTGATCTTTCTCATATCCCAACAGACGTTAAAGTTGCAGGCTTTGGTGTTGATGCACTAGATCAAGCGTTAACTGGTTGTGATATCGTTCTTATCCCTGCTGGTATGCCACGTAAGCCTGGTATGGACCGCGCTGATTTATTTAATGTTAATGCTGGTATTATTAAAACATTAGCAGAAGGTATTGTTGCTAACTGTCCAAAAGCATTAGTGGGTATTATCACTAACCCAGTAAATGGCACAGTGCCAATTGTTGCGGAAGTATTCAAAAAAGCAGGTACTTACGACGCGAAACGTGTTTTCGGTATTACCACTCTTGATGTGATCCGTTCAGAAGCATTTGTAGCTGAACTTAAAGGTGTTGACGTTGCAACTGTGAAAGTACCAGTAATTGGTGGTCACTCAGGCACAACAATCCTTCCGTTACTATCTCAAGTTGAAGGCGTTACTTTCACTGATGAAGAAGTTGCTGCGCTTACTCCACGTATCCAAAATGCAGGTACTGAAGTAGTAAATGCAAAAGCTGGCGGTGGTTCTGCAACATTATCAATGGGCGCTGCTGCTGCACGTTTTTGTATGTCTTTAGTTAAAGGCTTACAAGGTGAAGACGTTGTAGATTACGCTTACGTTGCTGTTGAAAATGGCGATGCTGCATACTTTGCACACCCAGTACGTTTAGGTAAAAACGGCGTAGAAGAAATTCTTTCTTACGGTGAACTAAGCGCATTTGAAGAGCAAGCTAAAAACGACATGCTTGATACGCTGAAAAAAGACATCCAAGAAGGTGTTGATTTCATCAACGCTTAATTGCTAAGACGATTGATACAAAAAAGCCTGCATTTGCAGGCTTTTTTATGCTCGAAGGATTTTTATACATTAGGTGTTTATTAGTGATTACGATCAACGGCAATACGAGCCAAGCTAACGAGTGCTTCTTTATACGGTGATTCATCTAATACAGATAAACACGCAATCGCTTTATCAGCTTCTTCGTTGGCTTTATTCATCGTAAACTCAAGTGCTTTGGTTTCATTGAGGGTACTTAGAATAGCTTCTAAGTGATCCATACCATTACTGTGCTCAATAGCATCACGGATCAACTGTACTTGCTCAGCATTACCGTGGCGCATAGCATAAAGTAGTGGCAGGGTAGGTTTGCCTTCGGCCAGATCATCACCGATGTTTTTACCTAACTGCTCAGCATCAGCATTGTAATCAAGTACATCATCCACCAATTGAAAAGCGGTTCCTAAATGCATACCGTAAAGATTAAGCGCTTGCAGTGTCGAGTCGTCTTTTTCGGTAATAATCGCAGCAAGGCCTGTTGCAGCTTCAAATAATTTAGCTGTTTTAGAGTAAATTACCTGCATGTAGCTATCTTCGGTGGTATCAGGGTCGTTACAGTTCATTAATTGCAGTACTTCACCTTCGGCAATCACGTTGGTTGCATCAGCGAGTATTTGCATAACTTGCATTTTACCAATACCAACCATTAGCTGAAATGAGCGGGTGTAGATAAAGTCACCAACAAGTACACTGGCTGCATTACCAAACTCAGCATTTGCCGTCGGTGTTCCTCTGCGTAAATTTGATTCATCAACGACATCATCATGTAGTAATGTAGCTGTGTGAATAAATTCAACAATAGTTGCTAAAGTAACATGATCTTTGCCTTCATAGCCAAGTGCTTTAGCCGCTAAAATAGCCAACATAGGGCGAACACGCTTGCCGCCGCTGTTTACTATATATAAGCCTAGTTGATTGACTAATGCTACATCAGAGCGCATTTGCGCGTAAATTAGTTGATTGACGTCATTCATATCGTTTTCGATTAACGCCTGGATAGCTTTTATATCCATTGATCTCCGAGCCAATTTTAATGGGTATACGGGGCTGATTGTACAACAAAAAACAGCTTTGCTCGACAGTTTGTGACGATTCGCTGAAAAAACACGGTTAAGTAGCTTAATTTAGCCTTAATTAGTAAAGATAACTTTTATATTTGAGAAAATTTACGGTAATTCAACATGGTTGTTTTTTATTCTTAGCGCGTGTTTGTTCGTGGTGTAATTTATTTGTCATGAAACGCTAAAAAGGCTTGGCATAATGCCAATTTAATATAAAATAGGTGAAAATATTGAATCGCCTTCAATGCAGCTATTTTTTATTCATTTAATTAATAAAACAGGCTTGCTAGTTTTTGCACATTAGCGTAAACTTCGCGCCCTATTGAATAATATTTTAGTTGCGTCGATTTGAGGGCGCACAGACGGAGTTAATTATGTACGCGGTTTTCCAAAGTGGTGGTAAACAGCACCGTGTGACTGAAGGTCAAACAATTCGTCTTGAGAAATTAGACGTTGAGACTGGTGCAGCAGTTGAATTTGATTCAGTACTTTTAGTTGCTGATGGTGAGAAAATCGAGATCGGTGTACCGTTCGTAAACGGTGGTAAAATAACAGCTGAGGTTGTTTCACATGGTCGCGGTGAGAAGATTAAGGTTGTTAAATTTAGACGCCGTAAGCATTCTCGTAAGCAAATGGGCCATCGTCAATGGTTCACAGAAGTTAAAATCACTGGCATTAGCGCTTAATTAGAGGTACTTAGAAATGGCACATAAAAAAGCAGCTGGTAGTACTCGTAACGGTCGCGATTCAGAAAGCAAACGCCTTGGTGTTAAGCGTTTTGGTGGCGAATCAGTTCTAGCGGGTAGCATCATTGTTCGTCAACGTGGAACTAAATTCCATGCTGGCACAAACGTAGGTATCGGTAAAGACCACACTATCTTCGCAAAAGCAGATGGTAAAGTTCAGTTTGAACAAAAAGGTCCTTTAAACCGTAAATACGTAAGCATCGTATCTGAGTAATCAGAATCGGTTCTTAAAAAACCCCGCCTTTGCGGGGTTTTTTGTTTTGAAAATAAATATATACCTAAGCCAAGCCTGCAATCAGCTTGGCTTAGGTATATAATAGTGAAATTAACAAGCCAATCCCTAAAGTGAGTAATCATGAAGTTTGTAGATGAAGTAGAAATTCGCGCAGAAGCTGGAGACGGTGGCAGCGGCATCGTATCTTTCCGTCGTGAAAAATATGTCCCAGATGGTGGACCAGACGGCGGTGACGGTGGAGATGGTGGTAGTGTTTATCTACAAGCTGATGAAAACTTAAATACCCTTATCGATTATCAGTTTGAGCGTTTTCATAGAGCTGAACGTGGTACTAATGGCCGCAGTCGTAACTGTACCGGTAAAAAGGCTGATGACTTATATGTGATGGTGCCTGTAGGTACTCGGATCATGGATGTTGATACCCAAGAAGGTCTTGGTGATTTAACTCAACATGGTCAAAGAATTTTGGTTGCAAAAGGCGGTTTCCACGGCTTGGGGAATGCGCGTTTTAAATCAAGTACTAACCGAGCGCCTCGTCAAAAAACATTGGGCACACCAGGTGAAGTACGTAACCTTAAACTAGAGCTATTATTATTAGCTGATGTTGGTTTATTAGGTTTGCCAAATGCAGGTAAGTCTACTTTTATTCGTAGTGTATCGGCAGCGAAACCAAAAGTAGCTGATTACCCATTTACTACGCTGATTCCAAATTTAGGTGTGGTACGTCCAGAAGCAAATAAATCATTTGTTATTGCAGATATCCCAGGGTTAATCGAAGGTGCCTCTGATGGCGCTGGCTTGGGTATTCGCTTCTTGAAACATTTAGAGCGTTGCCGTGTATTACTGCATATTATCGATGTAATGCCTGTCGATGGTTCAAACCCAGTAGACAATGCATTTGCAATCATCAATGAGTTGCACCAGTACAGTCCTAAGCTGGCTGAAAAACCACGTTGGTTAGTATTTAATAAAATAGACTTATTACCTGAAGATGAAGCACAGGCGCTATGTGAGCAAATTGCTGAAGAGTTAGGCGAGACTGAAAATATTTATCATATTTCTGCAATTAATAAGCTAAATACTCAACCATTAATTCATAACATCATGACGCTACTCGATAGCATGCCAAAAGAAAAATTTGTGCCAATTGAAGATGAAGAAGTTGAATTCAAATGGGATACTTATCATAAAGATGCCACTAAGAAGAATGATGACGACGACTGGGATAGTTGGGATGATGACGATTATGACGTTGAAGTTGTCTATGAGCGTTAGACTAAAGTAAATTATTTTAAAAGGAGCTGGTGCTCCTTTTTTCTTGTTTAATAAAAAAGTATTAGGTTTTAATGTGAAGATTTCAATGATTGCAGCTATGGCTAAAAATAGAGTGATTGGCCAAGATAATAATATGCCATGGCATTTACCTGCTGATTTACAGCATTTTAAAGCGGTTACTATGAATAAACCAGTAATTATGGGGCGCAAAACATTTGAGTCAATTGGTCGCCCTTTACCTGGTCGACGCAACATTGTTATTAGCCGAAACACTGACTACACTGCAGCTGGAATTGATGTTGTAGCATCCCCAGAGGCCGCTATTTCATTGGTGTGTGAGTCTGATGAAGTAATGGTGATTGGTGGCGGGAATATATATCAACAATTTTTAAAAAGTGCCGATACACTTTATTTAACGTTTATTGATCTTGATGTTGCAGGAGATACACAGTTTCCTGATTACGAACAATCAGCAAACTGGCAAGTTGTAGAAGAGCTGTATAATCAACCGGATGATAACAATATTTATGGTTATAAATTTGTCACATTGGATAAAGTTAAGTAACATTATTGCGGTTAGGCTTATAGGTTGATACAATATTAAACAACTAGGGTAGTTATAAAGTATTACACAAGGGTCTACAATGATAAAATTATCAACACTCGTTATTGCTGCAGCTGTTATTTCTGGTTCTGTTGCTTTTAGCGCGCCAGTAAAAGCGGATGATCAGTTAGCTGTTTCAATCTGTGAATACATAGCTGCGGACGATAAAAACCGTTTACGTGATAAGTTAAAAAGCTCACGTGTAAAAATTCGTAATATTTATGATGCAGTACAATGTAATGGTCTTAACTTGCTACGTCATGCAGTTGCCAGTAATGCCGTAGATACCGGTGAATATATTGTGAAAAACTTATCTAAAAGCTCTTTAGAAGATGGAGCAGATATAGCATGGGCCGAAGCAAATGGTCATGGCGGTTCTGCATTAATACCAGCAATTAAAGAACGTGCTGGTTTATAAGTTATAATAAATCATTAAAAAAGTCGCGATATCGCGGCTTTTTTGTATCTGAAACAAAAGTTTAACAGATTCGACCTCTATTGTAATTTTATCTGGTAGAATAGGCAGGTTATAAGCAGTTTAAGCAGTGAACAACTATGTTAAGTCCTTTTTATCAGCAACATGCTGATTATGTCTCTATTTCTCGTGAACAAGGGTGTCGTTTCGCAAAGTGCGTTGCTGATGATTACAATCCACTTCATGATAAAGATGCAAAACGTTTTTGTGTGCCTGGAGATTTATTATTTTCATTGGTATTAAGTCGTTATGGCATCAGTGAAAAAATGGAATTTACCTTTGCCGGCATGGTTGATGAGAATACCAAACTCAACTTCCCTGAGGGCGCAGATGAGTTTGATATTACCAGTGGCGATAAAGTCATGCTGAAGGTTAAGCGCGAAGGTAAAACTAGCCAGTGCCAAACACTCACCGATAGTCTAATAAAAAATTATGTTGAGTTTTCAGGTACAACTTTTCCGCATGTTATTATTCCACTTATGGGCAAACAAGATGTCATGATCAACCCAGCTCGCCCTATGATTATCTATGAGTCAATGTTGATTAATCTCGATACATTAGAGATCCATGCACCGACGTTAGAATACGCAGAGCCGAGTTTTGAATATACAGGCAAGCGTGGGAAAATCACTTTGCGCTTTAACTTGTTAGAAAATGGTGTAAAAGTCGGCTGTGGTGAAAAGCACATGTTGGTATCAGGTATTCAACAATATTGCCAAGATACGGTGGATGATCTAATTACCTTCTATAACCAACGAAAAGAAACCCTCAAACCAGCTTGAACATTTAGCAAGCTTAGAAAGGCGCTGCAAAGCGCCTTTTTTGTTATTCGCTTTGGGCGTACAATAGCGCCATTATTTGTTACACAAAGCTAAACTTATGTCTGCGACTACTTTCTCTGAGTTAAAACTCGATCCTGTACTGCTTAATGCACTTGAACAAAATCAATATCATACCCCTACGGCGATACAGCTAAAAACTATTCCGCTGATTTTAGCTGGTCATGATGTTATGGGGAGTGCACAAACAGGAACAGGTAAAACAGCTGCTTTTGTATTACCTCTGTTACATAAATTACTTAATACACCAAGTAAAGATGAGCCAGGTACTGCTCGAGTACTTATTTTGACACCAACTCGAGAGCTTGCTCAGCAAGTCTTTGCTAGCTTTGAAAAATACGCGCAAGGTACTGATATTAAAGGCGCGCTTGCTTATGGTGGTGCCAGTATTGGCCCGCAAATTAAAGCCATGAAAGATGCACAAGTTGTAGTGGCAACGCCAGGGCGATTGCTGGATCACATAATCAAAGGCAGCATTAAACTATCTAGTGTTGATTCACTGGTGTTTGATGAAGCAGACCGTATGCTTGATATGGGCTTTATTGACGAAATTAAACGTATATTGCGCCATGTTCCCAGTGATCGTCAGACCTTACTATTTTCAGCGACCTTTGACGATAGTGTATTTGAGCTCAGTAAAAAGTTATTAAAAGATCCAAAACTTGTTGAAGTCAATAAACGTAATTCTGCGGCTGTAGAAGTTGAGCAAATCATTTACGCGGTTGATGAAGACCGTAAACGTGAGCTTGTCTCGCACATGATTGGCATGAAAAACTGGCGCCAAGTACTGATCTTTACTCGCACAAAGCAAATGGCCGATCAACTCGCCAAAGAAATGTGTAAAGATGGCTTAAAAACACAGTCAATTCATGGTGATAAATCTCAAGGTGCACGTGATAGAGCACTGCAAGATTTTAAAGAAGGTACCACTCGTGTACTCGTGGCAACCGATGTTGCAGCTCGGGGTCTAGACATAGCGTCGTTAAAGTATGTGATTAACTTTGAACTACCTTATATAGCTGAGGATTATGTCCACCGTATTGGCCGCACTGGGCGCGCTGGCGAGCAAGGCTTAGCGATGTCATTAGTCAGCCTTGACGAGCAGTGGTTACTTGAAGAAATTGAAGTGTTGCTTGATACTCGTCTAACGCCGCAGTGGTTAGCGGGCTATGAACCGGATCTAAATAAAAAGCCCAAAGATAATCGCAAAAACTCTAATAAGTCGCGAAAAGACCGAGATAAAAAACGTATTACAGGGCAAAGAGCACCTAGTAGACGCCGTAAATAAAAGCTTTCAGTTTTTAGTTATCAGCTGTCAGTAAAGCTCTAGCACGGCGCTAAAACGAGCGCCGTAGCTTTATTGTTTTATATGCTAAATTCAGTAGTCAATAGTATTAATAATAAAGCGCGATATAACTTTACTAAGCTAGAGTGCCCTCTAAAAAGATAAATTTTTAAATTAAAATCGCAGCTAAAGGTTCTTACTTCAATTTAGTGTAGTTATTTCATATGGTTTATCTGCGGATTTTTTCGTAACCATAATAAGCTTAAACCCTTTACCAAATGCATCAATTACCTGCCAGTCAATACGAACTAATGCGTCTTGAACTTTATCAGCATTGAAATCGCCTGTGGCAACAACGTAGTAAAACATCTGATCTGTTTCTGTCTCAACCTTTATTGCTCCACTAATGTCCAATGATGTATTAAACTTTTTATGGTATTCACTTAGTGTTTTACCTCGCCTTTGGCTTTTATCATGTTTATTAACATAAGGGTAAGCTGTAGCAGGAAGATTGCTAATATCCTTTTTATCAAGAATTTCCTGTAAATAACTGACGTTTGAACTTTTAGCTTGGGAGTACTGTTTTAATGCGGCACAGTTCGCTTTCAACATCTGTAACAAATGAAATTCGCTCACTGTTATATCATCAGAAGCGGTTTCTTCTACTTGTTTACAGGTAGAAAAGTGTACATTCTTCTCTGAACGTAAAGTTAAATCATAATTTAATTTAATGCTCTGGTAATCCATCACAATTTCAGATTCTAAACCTGTAAAATAATTAGTAAATAATTTAGGTTTTATTTCATTAGCAGATAATTTTGAGCAGCTAACACAGATAAATATCGATAATACTAATGATAAGTTTTTCACGGTGTCGTTACCTTTATGCTGTTAGCCGCAGATAGCTTTGCTCTTACGTAGTTATTTCTTTCTGCGCTGAGTTGAGGACGATAGCTTTCTTTAGCTGCTTTAATCCAATCTCCAGTTTTGATTGCTTTATCAAACTCAGTAAACTTCGTGACAATTTTTACTGCACCTAAGTTAAAAATCATATCAAATAATGCGACTTGTATATTTTTGTCTAATTTATCAAAATCATCATAATAACCATTAGACTTTTTATATAGAGTAGAAAGCTCTCTGTAAAAAGAATCCATATGTTTGTCTAGTTGGCGTGTAATTTCTACATCTTTAATTATGAGTGTAGTAAATTGCTTATACCATTCAGCTTTATAATTTCTTTTTTGTTTAGCTATTGTTTCAAATTCTTTTTGCTTTTCTAGAGGAGTTGCAGGAGGACCCGGTTGATTGTTAACTACTTTATTCATTGGGAGCAGGGTTGCAGCTTGTTTGTTTTTTATCATATGACCTACGCCTGTGGTTACATAGCCCTGAGAGTCTAGATAAAAGTGATTAATTTTTTTCTCATATTTTATAATGTTTTTAATTACTTCTTATTTCACCTGTGGATTTAATGGCATTTAAAATTCCTTTTAATAGTATTACCTAATTAGCATACAAGAATACTTAAAATTACCTAAAAAAACAACAATCATGAACACTAGTTCACTTAAAAATAATGGGCAGGCTCAAGTTTAACTCTATTAAGCAATCTGTTTTTCAGCAAGATTTAATTCCATTGTCGCTTTTAATAAGCGGTAAAGATTAATTGATGCATCAATTTCTTCTTTACGGTTGGTTAAACTTTCAATATTTAACCCCAGTGGCACGTCTAAATGCGCGCAACTTCTTAGTATTAAATCTAAGTTTTCACGGCAAATACGTACAGATTCACTCAGTGGGTTTTGCGAATCAAGCATCCGCCATTTAGTTGCATCAGGTACGGAAATTCCTAACCATTGCATAAACTCTAAGGTTTTTTCACTGCCGCAGGGCGTAAAGGTTAGAATAATACGTTTAGGTTCGATACCTTGAGCTTTACAGCTGCGCGCATAACTGGTGATCAAATCCACGGTTGCTTGCGCGTTATACACAGCTTGTGAGATAAAAAATTTACAGCCTTGCGTGGTTTTTTCAAGTAAGCGTTCATGTTCATTACGTTTACTTGCGTGGCGCTCGGCAATGGTAACGCCTCCTAAAAAGAAGTCTTGAGGCTGTTCGCTTAAGACTTTATAAGCATCAGGCAGGCTTAATTTAATATCCCCGTCAGATGATGGACTACCGACTAATACTAGGTTTTTTAAATTAAACTGGTTTTTAGTTTCGCTTAACCACTGTTTAAATTCGGCCACACCGCGCTGTGCAACACTTTTATAAGTGATCACTTCTTGATGCGATAAATTACGTAGTAAGTTACTGTATTCTCGAGGATCTACCGTTTGCTTGAACGGAAAAGGGCGAGGCATCTCAGTGCGACTACTTTCATCTTGGATGTCATAAATAATCACGCCATCGTATTCAATTTCATGCAAACGAGCTAAGAGCTTTTGGGCGATAATTTCAAGCTGCGCTTTATCAGTACCAATACGTGGTGGGGTGGTACCAATTAAGTACACACCCTGATTGGTGTCTTCAATTTTCTCTTGTAGTGATAAAGCCATAATCCTCATTCCAGCTAAGTTAGTGTCTATGGCAAATAATATAGCAGCCATTTAGACGTCTAGATAGATTTTTTTAGTGAAACTTTTTCAACGAAGGTGAGTTTTATTCATGTTGCTCTGAATGAAGAGTTCTGTGTTACACAACTGTTTACATAATTTATTGCCTCAGGGGTCTTATATTGACTTGCTTTGTTGCATAATCGGATGACTAAAAACAAGAAATTTATTCAACTAACAAGGGATAGCAATGAAATTTAAATTATTAGCAACGAGCCTTGCGGTAACGCTTGCACTGGGCGGTTGTGCAAGTAACAGCGGCTCAAACATGGTCAAAGAGGTTGAGATTGAGCAGTCAACGGTTGCCAGTAGTAATGATCGGGTGTTCTCACAAGATTATTTATTAGAAGAGCTTGATAACGGCTTACGCGTTATGGTGGTGAAAACTGATTACCCTGATGTGGTATCACTACAAATTCCAGTGTCTGTCGGTTCTCGTAATGAAGTCGAAGCAGGTAAAACCGGTTTTGCACACTTTTTTGAACACATGATGTTTAAAGGCTCTGAAAAATATCCGCAAGATGTGTATTCTGATATTCTAAAAAATTCTGGGGTTGATAATCGCGCTTATACAACCAATGATTACACTAACTATCACTTAAACTTTTCAAAGCAACATCTTGATAAAGTACTTGAAATTGAAGCGGATATTTTTCAAAACCTGACTTATTCAGAAGAGCAATTTCGTACCGAAGCATTAACAGTTAAAGGCGAATACCTTAAAAATAATGCCAGCCCGGTTCGTAAGTTACTTTCTGCAGTACGTAATGAAGCATTCGAAAAACATACTTATAAACATACCACCATGGGCTTTTTTGAAGATATTGAAGCCATGCCGGATCAAATGGCATACGGTAAAGAGTTTTTTGCTAAGTTTTATAAACCTGAATATGTGTCATTAGTGATTGTAGGCGATGTTGATCCAGCTGAAACTATGGCTATGGTTAAAAAACACTGGGGCCAATGGCAAAAAGGCGATTTCGTTGCTGATATTCCAACCGAACCAAAACAGCAAGCGGCGAAATATATACATGAGCAAAACGAAGGCTTACCAGGGCATTGGTTATTAGTATCTTATAAAGGCACAGCCTGGCAGCCAAAACAAAAAGACAGAGCCGCGCTTGATTTACTGTCACAGCTTTATTTTTCAACCAACTCAGAGCTTTACCAAGAGTTAGTGGTTGATAAACAAATTGCTAGCCAAATGTTTAGCTATAACCCTGATACCAAAGATCCCGGCTTATTACATGTTTTTGTGAAAGTTGAAAATGAGGCTGATTTAGCGGTTGCTCGTGATGCAATTAATAGCACCTACGCAAAAGCTCGCACTGAGTTGGTTGATAGCCAAAAGCTAGCTGATTTAAAATCCAATCTTAAATACAGCTTTATTAACGGCCTAGACTCATCACAAGCTATAGGTTCAACCCTTGCCAGTTATATGCATTTTGAGCGCGACCCAGAAGTCGTCAATCAATTATATGCAACGGCTGACAGCATCAGCGCACAAGATATTCAAGATATTGCTAATAAATACTTTGTCGATAGTAGCCGTACTACCGTGACTATGTCAGCGCTTGACAAAGTGGCAGACTTTGAGCAAGAAGTGGATTTAAATAGCCTTGTTGCTAGCAAGCACACAGTGCAACAGCGTCATTTTAAAGTGCTAGATAAAACCAATAGTTCGCCATTGATTGATATTAACTGGTTATTCCATACCGGTGCTGCGGCTGATCCTAAAGGTCAAAAAGGCGTAGCTGCACTCACTGCGGCCATGCTTGCTCAAGGTGGTTCACAGGCGAAGAGCTACAACGACATTAAACAGGCACTTTATCCATTGGCAGGTAGCTTTGGTTATCAGATAGATAAAGAAATGATTTCGCTACAAGGGCGTGTCCATAAAGATAACGCTGCACAATGGTATGCACTGGTTAGTGAGCAGTTACTAAATCCTGGCTTTAGAGAAGATGACTTTAAACGCCTTAAGAAAGAGCTCATCGACGGCATAAAATCTGGCCTAAAAGCCTCAAATGACGAAGAGCTAGGTAAAGAAGTGCTTTATCATAAGCTGTATCAAGGTCACCCATATGAGAGCTATAACTACGGTGATCTATCTGATTTAGAAGCATTAACACTTGATGACGTGAAAGCGTTTTATGCGAAAGAATTTACTCAAGCTAAACTAACTGTCGGTTTAATTGGCGCAGTACCTGAATCACTTAAAGCAACCATGTTTAGCGATTTAAGTGCTTTGCCTAAAGGTCAGCAAAGTCGTTTATCGATTCCTGATGCACCAGCGCTAAAAGGTCATCACGCTACAATTGTAGAAAAATCAGCGCAATCGACTGCGGTATCGTTTGGCTTCCCAATTGATACCATTCGTAGCGGTGAAGACTGGACGGCACTGTGGTTAGTTCGCTCATACTTTGGCGAGCACCGCAGTTCAAACTCATATCTTTATGAGCGCATTCGTCAAACTCGCGGTATGAACTACGGCGATTACGCGTATATTGAGTATTTTCCACGAGGTATGTTCCAGACTAAGCCTGACGCAAACTTAGGCCGCTCTGAGCAAATATTTCAAGTATGGCTTCGCCCGCTGCGCTCGAACAATGACGCTCACTTTGCAACGCGTACCGCTTTATTTGAACTTGATAAGTTAATCAAAAATGGCATGACAGAAAAAGACTTTGACGCAACGCGTAACTTCTTAATTAACTTTGTGCCGCAAATGGTAGCAAGCCAAAACCGTCAATTAGGATATGCACTAGATAGTGAGTTTTACAACACCGATACTTTCGTAAAGTATGTAACGAACAAGCTTGAAAAACTGACAGTAGCTGATGTAAATCGTGTCATAAAAGAGAACTTACAAACGGATGATATTCAGTATGTGTTTATCACCGGCGACGGAAAAGATATGCAAAAGCGCCTAGCGTCAGAGCAAACATCCCCTATGGTATATAATGCAGAGAAACCAGCTGAATTAGTTGCTGAGGATAAAGTAATCGCTGATTACAAACTGGCAATACCAGCGAAAAATATTGAAGTACTTGCTGTAGATAAGGTGTTTGAATAACGAGCATTTAAATAACTAAGAAGCTTAATTTAGATGCCCCAAATTTGGGGCATTTTTATAACATTGCGCCAATTTTTACACCTAATCCAAAAAGTATAATTGCACTGACGATAAGCACTAAGGTGATGTGTCCTCGCGATTCCTTTGACATAGTTTAAATCTCCTTATTTCATAATTAAAAACACGGTGATCATGCCAAGCGCAAAGCTGGCAATGGACGACAGCGCTAAAATTGTTGTGATACTTTGCGTATTTAAAGTATGTGTCTGAGCAACTGAAACTGTATTTTCCTCAAGTTTTATTAACTCACCTTGACGTACTTCTAACACTGCACACAAGGCCATGGTGGTTTCTTTAGACGCTGCGCCTTCTTTTTTACCCGTTGAATAGTTCGTAAACTTACGTCACAGGCATCTGCAAGCTGTTGTTGAGTCCAATCAAGCTTTTGCCTTAATGCTTTTATAGTTTTGGGGTTTAATTGCATGATTATTTCCCCAAAGCTAATGTTGAAATAATATACCCAACAGTAAAACCAACAACAAAACACCCAGCAATAAAAAGAGCTGATTTTTTAGGGTTACTAAATAAAGTTGTTTGCTCTAAGCTTTTAACTAACTTTTTATTTTTAAACAGTGAGCACTCAAGCCTACCAGTTAAAATATTGTGCATTTCAAACTTAACATTAAAAGTATTACCTGATAGTTCAAATTGGTGTTTACTTGTGACATTAATACTTCGCTTTTCACTAACTAGCTCATCATTAATATAGACTTCTTCCTTACCGGTGAAGTAACTGCCAAAGCAGGCTATTTGATCGTCGCCATCTTGAAAGTAAAATTTATAGCCTAGTTTCTTTGTATTGAGTATGTCATTGTTCATCATCGTATTCCTTATTAAGTTGATGATGCTAATTTAGCGTTTATTATTATTTTTTACGCCGTCAGCTTTACGCCAGTTGTTATTTTGTCATATGACAGTATAACTGTCATTGATGTTTAGTTATTGAATTTTAAAGTTTTATATTTTTTATGGCTACACGTTAATTTTATCTACTGTCGTAACTCATTATGTAAAACTATAATGAGATTATTAAAGAATGATTTTGAAATTTAGTTATATCTAATAACTAGAACAAATAACCGCAGCGTTAACACATCTGACTTGAAATCCGTTAAACTGCATAAAAGCTTATCTTCGTATTAATCTAAGGCCGTCCTATGCGTCATGAAATTTGGCAACAGCTCCGCACCGAAGCAAATGAAGTCGTTACCCGTGAACCTCTGTTAGCAAGTCATGTGTATTCATGCATTTTAAATCATGAGTGCTTAGGGTCTGCGTTGAGCTTTATTGTTGCTAATAAGCTGGCAGACGCAGTGGTATCTGCATTTACTATCCGGGAGTTATTTGATCAGGCTTTTGTTGAATGTGATCGAATGCTTACTCATGTCGCCCATGATATAAAAGCCGTTAAAGATCGTGATCCCGCTGCCGATACATATTTAACTGTGATATTAAATTTAAAAGGTTTCCATGCAATTCAAGCACATCGACTCGCCCATTGCTTATGGTTACAAAACCGTAAAGAGCTCGCTCGCTTTATTCAAAGCCGTACCTCAGAAGTATTTGGCGTTGATATCCATCCTGCTTGTAAAGTCGGCCATGGTATTATGTTTGACCATGCAACTGGTATAGTGATTGGTGAAACAGCTGTTATTGAAGATAACGTCTCTATTTTACAATCAGTTACTCTAGGTGGTACTGGTAATGAAAAAGGTGATCGTCATCCGAAAATTCGCGCCGGTGTTTTAATTGGTGCTGGGGCTAAAGTGCTCGGCAATATTGAGGTCGGCGAGGGCGCCCGAATTGGCGCAGGCTCAGTGGTACTGAGCGCCGTACCACCACACACCACGGTTGTAGGCGTACCAGCTAAAATTGTTGGTAAACCAAATTGCCCCTGTCCAGCGAAAAGTATGAATCAGAATTTTTTAGAGGTTGATGAGCCGCAAAACGAATCACACACCAGTGCAATGCTCTAAGTAAAAAACTTAAAAGGAATTAAGTATGAGTAAAAATGATCCATTTTCGCTGTTGTTAGCATTTATCACAGGTGTTGTTCTAACGTGGAGTTATTTTGCGTTGAGCTCTGACGAAGCAGCTCCTGTGACTACAACACAAACACAGGTACTTGAACAAGAAGTCAAAATAATGCCTGCCAGTACCGTAGCTGCAGAGCTAGATACAGTATCCCAGTCTCAACAAGTGACTGATATTAACTCGTCTGCCCAAGATACATCAGCGCAAACAACGGATGAACAAACGCTTGAGCAACAAGTTCAACAGCTCAAGCGTGAGTTACTGCAACAGCAAAAATTAGTAAAAGCTTACGAACAACAATTACAAGCACCGTCCGATTTTGAACAAGCTTTGCTAGACAAGTTTACTGAGCAAAGTCGCAATGAAGAGTGGGCTTATCGTACCGAGACTGCCATGAAAGACTTTTTACAGATTGCTGATCTTGGCATCACCCCTGAATTGGTTAGTGCGCAGTGTAAAAGTTCGGTATGTAAATTTGAACTTGCAGCGCCAAAGGATGTAGATGATTTTGATCATACCCAATGGCGCGAACTCAACGATAAGTTGGTACAACAAGACTTTTGGCAGCAATTTAAAGTCAGTACTTCAAAATCAAGCGATCGCGATTTTTCATTATTATTAAGTACTGAGTCAGAATAACGAGCCTCAGCTGACACGAGCTTGAATTACGCCATCAGCAAGCTCGGTTACAATTAAATCACCTTGAGTTACTTGCTTAATAGACTTAATCACTTGCCCTTGCTCATTTTTAGTGATGCTATAACCACGAGCGAGTACATTGAGCGGACTTACAGATTCTAATCGGCTAGCCTGCATTGCGAGGGTATTTTGGGCACTGTGTAATTGTTGCTGCATGGTTTGTGTTAAACGCCCTTGCAGTTGCTGTAATTGATGACTTGCCTGAGTAATTTTGCGATCTGGTGAGCGCTGCATTAGTCGCGGCGTTAGATTATTTAAGCGGCGCTCATATTGATAGAGCCGATGTTGTATCGCCTGCTGTAATGCTACTGTCAATTCATCTAAACGTTGCGCTTGTTGATTTAACTGATTACGCGGGTGACATAATGTTAAACGGTGCTCAAGTGCTGTTGCAACGCTTTGCTTTGCAGATAACTGATGTTTAAACGCATTGGCTAAGCGATTTAATTGTTGTTGGATTTGATTATAAAGTTCGCTGCTATTGGGGCTAACAAGCTCTGCAGCCGCGCTTGGCGTTGCGGCGCGCACATCGGCAACATAATCGCTAATGGTGGTATCAATTTCATGACCGACAGCACTGATAATTGGTAGGTTACTGGCAAAAATAGCGCGTGCCAGTAGCTCATGGTTAAAGCACCATAAATCTTCTAGTGATCCACCACCGCGGCCTAAAATAATTACATCAACTTCATTGCGGGCATTAGCAATATTGATTTTATCAATTAATTGTAGGTGCGCGTCTTTACCTTGCACCATAGCAGGGTAGATCACGACTTCAAGTTGTGGCGCTCGACGCTTAAGTACCGTTAAAATATCTTTGATAGCCGCCCCTGTGGCTGATGTAATAACACCAACACGATGCACAACCCCAGGCAATGGTTGTTTATGGGCGGAGCTAAATAAACCTTCGGCGGCTAAGCGCATTTTTAATTCATCAAACTGTTGCTTTAGTTGCCCTTCGCCAGCAGCTTCCATGTGTTCAACAATCAGCTGATAGTCACCACGCGGTTCATACAGCGATACTCGGGCTCGAACTGTCACTTGTGCGCCATTTTCAGGGCGATAGCGTTGGCCTCGATTGTTGCCTCGCCACATCGCCGCTTTTACTTGAGCGCGATCATCTTTGAGCGTGAAATACCAATGACCAGAGGCTGGTGTAATGAAATTTGATATTTCGCCGGTTAAATTTAACGATGCGAATCCTTGTTCGAGTACGGTTCTTATTTCTCTATTTAACCTAGAAACGGTATAAATCGTTTGCTGCTGGGATGTTACGGCCATAAAGCGACTCTAAAAAGCGATGATGGGGGTATTTTATCATAAATAATTGTGAAATCTTATTTACTCGTGCCCGCAACGCTGATAAAATTTGGCCGCAATTCCTTAAACAAGATCCACATGTGAGAAGTTGCCAAAATGCTTAGAATTGCTAAAGAAGCTCTTACCTTTGATGACGTACTTTTAGTACCAGGTCATTCTACTGTTTTGCCACACACGGCAAACATTTCAACTCGCTTAACGCGTGGTATCAAACTTAACTTGCCGCTAGTTTCAGCATCTATGGATACTGTTACCGAAGCACGCTTAGCGATTGCGCTAGCGCAAGAGGGCGGTTTAGGTTTTATCCACAAAAACATGACAATTGAAGAACAAGCCAAAAACGTACGTAAAGTTAAAACGTATGAAGCGGGTATTGTTTCTTTCCCTGTTACTGTGACAGCGGATTTAACCATTGCAGATGCAATTGTACTTGCTGAAGAAAAAGGCTTTTCAGGTTTTCCGGTAACGGACGCTGAAAACGGCCTTGTTGGTATTGTTACCAGCCGCGATATGCGTTTCGAAACCAAGCTTGAGCAACCGGTTTCAACAGTGATGACTAAAAAAGAAAAGTTAGTCACTGTAAAAGAAGGTGCTGCGCGTGATGAAATCTTAGGATTAATGCACGAACACCGTATCGAAAAAATCCTTGTTGTTGATGATGCGTTTAAATTAAAAGGCATGATCACAGTAAAAGATTATCAAAAAGCACAAGACAAACCACATGCATGTAAAGATGAACAAGGTCGTTTACGTGTAGGTGCTGCTGTTGGTGTAGGCCCAGGTACTGATGAGCGTATTGCTGCATTAGTCGAAGCGGGCGTTGATGTATTACTAATTGATACCTCACATGGTCATTCTCAAGGTGTTATCGACCGTGTTGCACAAACTCGTCAAACTTACCCTGAACTACAAATTGTAGCAGGCAATGTGGCAACAGCTGAAGGTGCGATTGCGCTTGCCGACGCCGGTGTTGATGCAGTTAAAGTAGGAATTGGCCCAGGTTCAATCTGTACTACGCGTATTGTTACTGGTTGTGGTGTACCACAAATCACAGCTATCTCTGATGCTGTTGATGGCCTAAAAGGTCGTGACATTCCAGTGATTGCTGATGGTGGTATTCGTTTCTCAGGTGATATTGTAAAAGCACTTGTTGCTGGTGCATCATGTGTGATGGTTGGCTCAATGCTAGCGGGTACTGAAGAAGCGCCTGGTGAAGTCGAGCTTTACCAAGGCCGTTACTACAAGTCATACCGTGGTATGGGCTCGCTTGGTGCGATGAACCAAAAAGAAGGTTCATCAGATCGCTATTTCCAAAAATCAAATCAAGCAGACAAGCTTGTGCCAGAAGGTATTGAAGGTCGTGTGGCTTATAAAGGTCCAATCGCGACAATCATTCACCAACAAGTTGGCGGCCTGCGCAGCGCAATGGGTTTAACCGGTTGTGCAACGATTGAAGAATTAAACACTAAACCTCAGTTTGTACGTGTTACTTCAGCAGGTATGGGTGAGTCACATGTTCATGATGTGCAAATCACCAAAGAAGCACCTAACTACCGCTTAGGTTAATAGCTTCAAATCTATTAAAATTACTGGGCTAGCTTCGCTAGCCCTTATTTATTATAGTCATTCAGGTAACCTGAGTGCTAGTTCTTGACTAACGAGACCCTCAATGAGCAAAGACATTCACGATTCACGAATTCTTATTTTAGACTTTGGTTCGCAATACACGCAATTGATCGCCCGCCGTGTGCGAGAAATTGGTGTTTACTGTGAACTGTGGGCATGGGACGTAACGGAAGAGCAGATCCGTGAGTTCAATCCACAAGGTATCATTCTATCTGGTGGCCCTGAGTCAACAACCTTAGAAAACAGCCCGCGTGCCCCTGAGTATGTATTCAATGCAGGCGTACCTGTACTTGGTATTTGTTACGGCATGCAAACAATGGCTACTCAGCTTGGCGGCAGCGTTCATAGCTCTGATAAGAAAGAGTTTGGTTACGCGCAAGTTGAAAAAGTCGGTAACTGTGCATTATTTGACGCTATTGAAGATCATATTACTGATGGTGGCAATGGCATTTTAGACGTGTGGATGAGCCATGGTGATAAAGTAATGGAAATTCCAGATACTTTCAAAACCACTGCTAAAACATCTACTTGCCCACATGCGGCAATGTCTAACGAAGAAAAACGTTTTTACGGCGTACAATTCCACCCAGAAGTAACCCACACTCATCAAGGCCAACGTTTACTAGAACGCTTTGCGATTGATATTTGTGGTTGTGAAAAACTGTGGACTGCTGCAAAAATCATTGATGACGCCATAGAGCGCATTAAAGATACTGTGGGTGATGACGAAGTAATCTTAGGTTTATCTGGTGGTGTTGATTCATCAGTGGTGGCTATGCTTATTCACCGCGCGATTGGCGACCGTTTAACCTGTGTATTTGTTGATAACGGTTTACTGCGTTTAAACGAAGGTCAGCAAGTAATGGATATGTTTGGCAATAAGTTTGGCCTAAACATTATCAAAGTGGATGCCGAAGAATTATTCTTAGCGGATCTTGCTGGTAAATCAGACCCAGAAGACAAGCGTAAAGCGATTGGCCATACATTTATTAAGGTATTTGATAGCGAATCTAAAAAGCTTAAAAATGCAAAATGGTTAGGTCAAGGTACTATCTATCCAGATGTTATCGAGTCAGCAGCGTCTGCAACTGGTAAAGCGCATGTGATCAAGTCTCACCATAATGTGGGCGGCTTACCAGATGACATGGAAATGGGCTTAGTTGAGCCACTGCGTGAATTATTTAAAGATGAAGTACGTAAAATTGGTTTAGAGCTCGGTTTACCGTACGACATGCTTTATCGTCACCCGTTCCCTGGGCCTGGTCTAGGTGTGCGTGTACTTGGCGAAATCAAAAAAGAGTACTGTGACTTATTACGCCGTGCTGACGCTATCTTCATTGAAGAGCTACACAAAGCCGAGCTTTACCATAAAGTAAGCCAAGCATTCACGGTATTCTTACCTGTGAAGTCTGTAGGCGTTATGGGTGATGCACGTAAGTATGATTGGGTTGTAAGTCTTCGTTGTGTAGAAACTATCGACTTTATGACTGCACGTTGGTCACATTTACCGTATGAGTTCTTAGGTCTGGTTTCAAACCGCATCATTAATGAAATCGACGGTATCTCACGCGTTGTTTACGATATTTCAGGAAAACCACCTGCGACTATTGAGTGGGAATAACTTTTAGGCCTGAAACGTCTGGCACTAACAGGCATTAAATCTTAATTAAGTCCGCGTAATTGCGGACTTTTTTGTTCGGAACATCACTGAAAAAATGCTGTGACACTTTGTTCTATAAGTCAAAATATAAGAGCAGAGCCTTTCGATTGCGCAGGAAGATTTTATATAGCGTGATTGTTCATTAAGTGGCGCATTTGCTCAGTAATCCAATCTGTTAATTTATTGCTTGGGCTATCGAGTCGTTTTACTATGCCTATTTCAATTAATTGATCCGTTAAGAAGTCGGCTTGAGCTATTTTTATTTGTTCAAAAAACCAATGCGCCTTGGCGATATGCTCAGGCACGATGGCCCAGCCTTGATTCTGCGTTACCAATTCACAAATCAAATAATAACTGTCTAAATCCCAATGATCTGGGCTTAGGGCATTTTCGCGGTTTTCTCCTGAGCGGTTGCAGAGTACGAACTGACGATATTGTTGAAGTTGCGCAAGGGTCAATACATCTTCTTTAGCGAGAACGTGCTTGTTACCGACAATCAGGATTTTTCTAAAATACCCCAGAGACTGTAAGGTTAACTTGGGTGGCAAAGCACTGTTGCTAATCATAAAACCAATGTCGGCCTTTTGATTAGCAATGGCATTGGCAATGTCGTCTTGTGAGCCATTGGTAATAACCAAATGAGTGTTAGGAAACAAATCGCCTACTTGAGAAAAAATAGAATGAATGGTTTCCAGTGGTAAGGCTTCATCCAGGGCGATTCGTAACGAAATGGGCTCTTTGTTCGCAGCTGTAAGTGCTCTTGAATCTAATCGAAGGCATTGGTTAAGCACGGCTCGCGCTTCGGGAAGCATCTCTTTCCCCAGAGGCGTTAATACGGGGTATTTAGAGCTGCGATCAAATAACTCAAACCCTAAATCCAATTCTAAATTGGCTATGGCGCTACTAATTCGTGATTGTGCCTTTTGTAATTGCCTTGCTGCTGCAGAAAAAGAACCCTGCTCAGCGGCGGTAACAAAAGCCAGTAATTGATCCAATGTCCAATTCATTCCTATCTCCTAAACGGCCATTTAGCGGCTAGTTAAGCTTTTTAATCCATCCTTTAAGCGGATGGTAACTGACTTTCTTATATCTCAATTAAATATATTATGCCCGCATTATTACCTTCTGGATATTTAAGATGCAAGCTGCCCCACAAGTTCAACCGTCACAATCCGTCGCAGGCACGTTTTGGCGTTTTGCCATTCCTTCCATCGTCGCTATGTTAGTCAGTGGTTTATATCAGATCATTGATGGTTTCTTCGTTGGTCACTATGTTGGTGCAAACGGACTAGCAGGTATCAACATGGCAATTCCATTGCTTGGTTTAATCATGGGTTTTGGTTTGCTTGTTGGTATGGGAGGCGGCAGCGTATTATCTAAATATCGTGGCGAGAATAACCTCGTAGCCACTCAAGCAACACTCATCACAGCGCTTTTCTTGATTATTTTGATCGGCTTATTGGCCACAATTGTGTTTATCGTTTTTGGCCAGAGTCTGCTCAATATTCAAGGCGCGACCGGCGTCACCTTAGAGATGAGTTGGGGTTATGTGCAGATCATGTCGTTTGGGGCGCTTATTTCGGTTGGTGCCAGTGCCATGCCGATGTTAGTTCGAAATGACGATAGTCCAAACCTTGCGACGATCTTCATCATTGTTGGTGCCTTGACCAACATTGTCTTGGACTATGCTTTATTAGGCTATCTTGATATGGGGTTAAAAGGTGCAGCCATTGCTACCTTAATTGCTCAATTAGCCACGTGTATATTATGTTTACGTTACTTTATGTCGTCAAAAGCTAAAACCAAGCTATCGGTTAAACAACTTGATAAGACCATCGCCATTCATATCGTGCAATTAGGAGCGTCAAGCTTAGTGATGTTTATCTATTTCAGCTTCGTCATGGCGTTCCATAACATGCAATTTATGGCCTACGGAGACACCACGCAGTTAGCCGCATTTGCGATTGTTGGCTACTTAGCGAGCTGTTACTACTTCTTCGCTGAAGGCTTAGTCAGCGGATTGCAGCCACCAGTGAGTTACTACTTAGGCGCCAAGCAATACAAACGCATTAGCGAAACCGTAAAACTGGCTTTTTCTGTTACCGTTGGGTCCGGTATTGCTTTAGTAATATTGTTTAATATTTTTCCAGAAATCTTTATCAGCATTTTTACCACAGGCAATGATGCATTACTTGAAGCAAGCAAAAACGGTATTCGTTTACACTTAATGGCATTGTTTTTAGATGGCTTCTTATTCTTGGCGTCCATCTACTTCGTCGCCGTTGGTAAAAGCGGACAAGCCCTGTTTGTTTCCGTCGGCAATATGTTGATACAGTTTCCTTTCCTATTCATCTTGCCGAAATACCTAGGTATCGATGGTGTTTGGTTAGCCGTCCCTTTATCTAACATTGCCTTCGCATTGATCGTACTGCCGATGCTATTAAGCAACCTGAAAGGTTTTATGTACATGCATAAACAACAAAGTTTCGTTTAAAAAACAATAAGAAAAGAATAGTAAGGATATTTTTATATCGACGAGCGTTAAATAACTTTGGGGCAAAAGCGAGTTATGAATTTTAACAACAAGAGTCTGCATCACTTAGTATGACTTGATATGTAGCTGGTTGCTCATGTTTTGATACGCTTTAAAAGTGGACAACAAGTTGAGTATAAAAAGTGAATAGAATTGAATCTAACCGCGCTTACTACAGAAGAGCAACACGGGCTTTGTTATGATATGGCCGAATCATCAGTCTGGGCCAAAGCTGAACTAAAACGTCTGCGAGTAGCAAAAAGTAAAAAATGCTGAGCATGGATATATATGAAGGCTTATCCTAGTTTAGGTAAGTAATTATAAAAACGGCGAATTAGTTGACTAATTCGCCGTTTTGTTTATTTAAAAAGCAGTTAAACTAAAAGAGTGATTTTTTTCTTTACCTTTAGCGAAACTTCTCTATAATTCGTCGTCATTGCAGGGGCGTAGTTCCAATTGGTAGAACAGCGGTCTCCAAAACCGATGGTTGGGAGTTCGAGTCTCTCCGCCCCTGCCACTTCTTCTTTACATAGCCTTGATTACTTCTTATATTGTTCCAGTGTTTAAGTCTACTGAGTTTTTATGCATCCACGATACGCAGCTATATTTGGTATAGAAAACCTCGAACTAAATCAGCATTTCCGATTACAGTCAGTCGCTGAACAACGTTCTGATGCACCAAGTGCAGCGCCGCAGGTAAATATAGAGCTAAGTACTACGCTATTGGCTGATTTAAATCGCGCTATTGCGCCATTAAAAATTAGCCAAGTAGTGCAAAGCGATAAGCTTGCATGGCATGATGGTCAATTGAGCTTACCAACCCAGCAGCTTAATGCTGATAATAAACGCGCGCTATGGGCGCTGATGAGCACACACCTTGATAACCTTTGAATCTGTTACTGAATTATCCATTGATGCGCTGATGCGTGTTGAGAACGCGTGTCACACTCATCCGTGGACAGTAAACACTATGCAATCATGTCTCGCTGGACGTTACTTTAATTTAGCTGCGTTTAATGAGCAGCAAATTATTGGTTTTTATATCGGTGAAAAAGCAGGGCCTGATTTTACTTTAATGGATATCTGCGTGGCACCTGATTTTCAGGGGCAGGGGATTGCCAAACAATTGCTTGCAGCGTTTATTGAATACGGCGAAAAACACCACGCTGAAAACTTATTTTTAGAAGTACGTGAAACCAATACTCGTGCCATCGCCTTATATGAGCAGGCAGGCTTTAGTGAAATGTCGGTACGTAAAAATTACTACCCAAGTAGTGACCCATCAAAAAATGGCCATGAAGATGCTATCTTAATGGGAATGACATTACTTTTTGGTTAATGACTGTTCTTGTTGCAAGGTATATTTTATCGCTTCAATTAAGCTCAGTGCCAAATAATCACGGCGGTTGTGATCACGGCCACGTAAATTATCTTCAAGTGTGGCCGCCGCATGGTGAATATTACTAAAACCAAAACAACCAGCACTGCCTTTTAAACTATGGGCCAGTGCTCTGAGCTGCTCCCACTCACCATTATTGTATAGCTGCGTAACGTCGGTTAAATAACCTGGCAGTTTTAAGCGATAGTTGTCGTTGATCTGTTGAAATTTATCGCTGTTTAGCAAGCTATCCCATTTATTTTGGCTGTCTTTTTCAATATTTAAATAGCTAACAAGCACACTTTCTAAGGCATCTTTATCGATAGGCTTAGCCAGTGCTTCGTCGCAACCGGCTTGCAAATAGGTGTTTACGTCATCTTTCATTACATTCGCGGTAAGTGCAATGATCGGCCCATCGTAGGCTGCATGGCGGAGCATTTGTGTGGCTTCTAAGCCGCCCATTACCGGCATTTGCATGTCCATAATGATTAATTGATAGTCATTCACCAGCGCCATTTCAACAGCTTCTGCACCATTGTTGGCTATATCAGGCTCAAGCCCCCATGTTTGCAGTAATAACTTGATTAGTACTTGGTTGTCAGGGTTATCCTCGGCGACTAATATATTGGCATCAAAGCTATTTTCTGCGAATGAAAGCTGTAAGTCCTTAGCGGGAGTTAATTGGCTTAACTCAGTCAGCATTGGCACTGTTTGTTGTTTATCAGCAGGTAAGTTACAGGCAATTTGCACGCAGAAACAGCTTCCTTGGCCTGGCGTGCTTGTTACATAAACATCACCACCGAGCAATTGTGCTAAATTTTTAGAAATACATAAGCCTAAGCCAGTGCCGCCAAAGCGTCGTGTTGTTGTTGTATCAGCTTGTTCAAAAGGTTTGAATACCCGCTCAACTTCTCGCTCTGACATGCCAATACCGCTATCTTTAATGGCAAATTCTATGAGTTGTAAATCACTGTTATAGGTAATATCTAATTCAATTAAACCTTGCTCGGTAAACTTCACTGCATTGCTGGCAATATTAATGAGAATTTGCTTTAAACGAGTGCTATCACTATTAATTATGCGCGGTAATGGTAAGTGAAAATTGATATTGCAGTTAAGTTTTTTCTCTTGTGATAAAGGACGAATAATCGAATCAATATCATGAACTAACTGCACAATATCTAGCGGTTCTTTTTCAACAGCTAATTTTTCGGCTTCGATTTTCGACAAGTCTAAAATATTATTGATGAGTTCAAGTAAGTGTTTAGAGTTACGTAATATAGTATTTAGGTGCCAAGCGTCGCCGGTTGTATTTTGGCTGTGTAATAGCTGCTCAGTAAAGCCCATGATGGCGGTTAGTGGTGTACGTATTTCATGACTCATATTGGCTAAAAAGCGGCTTTTTAATTGGTTCGCTTGTTCCGCTTGGGCAATGGCCACCTCGAGTTGACTATTCATGGTTTCAAGTGCCTTGGTACGGCTTTCGACTTTATCTTCTAAGTGATGTTTATATTCTTCAAGTTCGTCTTGATAATGACGAATTTGGTTCACCATGTGATTAAAATCATTAAATAATACCCCCACCTCATCATTATTATGTGCAGGCAAATATACCGACAAATCGCCGTCACCTACTCGATGGCTGGCTGCCCCAAGTAACTCAATTGGGTTAAGTAGTAAATTACGTACCACAATAAAAATCAGCATCGGCAGGGTGATCACTGAAATAATCACAATCAAGGCGGTGATCAAACTGATCGCTTTGCCCGATTGATACAGTAAGGCTTTGGGGATGGTCGAGACATAATAATAACCGCCGCTCATTTGGATGGCGTAAATCATCCGTTCAACTTTATCAATACTCGATAACTCTATGGTTGAGAGCTTACCTAGATCGGCTAAGTCGTGAATTTGTTGCAGCTCATATTCGCTAATATATTGACCGCGCTTATTGTAGTCTGAGCTAAATAATATTTTGCCATTGCTGGTCAGTAATAAATTTAAGGTATTGTTATAGGGCGCTTCTAAAATGCTGGTATTTAAAATCGATGGCTCAACATGCAACACAATAAACCCTAATTGTTGCGGACGTTTAAGGTAGTAATCAGCACTGTAAATACGTTGAATAAAATACAAACTGGTAGTGCCATCTTGTTTTTGCACCATAAACTGTTGTTGGCGTAAGTTACTTTGTAAAACTTGTGAGAAAAATGGATAGCTGGTTGGTGCGGTATTTAAATTACTGGAGTAATAGGCGTCGCTTTGACCATCCGGAGAGACTAAATTTACGCTAACAATATCGGGGTAAGCTTCTGAATAGCTTGCAAATACATCCATTAGTGCGCCTAGACGACGGGTGTAATTGCCGTTATCGCGTAAGTCATCTGCTAAAAAGTCACTTAGTACAGGGGAGGCCGAGAGTAACTTTGTAGTAGAGTGAAATGAATCGATGTAATTGAACATTTTTTGTTGTTGCTGTTCAACAAAACGGCTAACAATGAGCTCGGCTTGTTTTTGTGTGGAGCTGGTAACGTTGGTGAGAGTAAAGCCACCTAAAAACAATAACGGTAAAATCACCAAAGGCGTGATATACCATAATAATCTTATACTTAACTTACTTGTTCTCATACCCAAACAAAATATCCTCCATGTAATCTATCAATAGTATGCGTTAGCGTAAAATTACACAAGTTTAGTGCGTTCGCTGCAGCAAACGGGTTGAGCTGATTTTAAACCAAGTTATCGGCTAATTACTTGCAATCGTTGCTTTTTTGGCTAAGACAAACAAGGTATAATGTGACTAATTCTATTTTATATTTACAGTGCGTAGCGAAGACCTGTGCTTAGGTTTGTTTTTGGTTGCGCCTTGTTATGACTTAAAGCGGCTTACATGTCTAATTTATTAAACGAAATCAATACGCGACGCACGTTCGCGATCATCTCGCATCCGGATGCTGGTAAAACTACCATCACCGAAAAAGTACTGTTGTTCGGACAAGCTATTCAAAAAGCGGGTACCGTTAAAGGCCGTGGCTCTAATCAACATGCCAAGTCTGACTGGATGGAAATGGAAAAAGAGCGTGGTATCTCGGTCACGACCTCTGTTATGCAATTCCCATACAATAAAGCGCTAGTAAACTTACTTGATACCCCAGGACATGAAGATTTCTCTGAAGATACTTATCGTACCTTAACTGCGGTCGATTCATGTTTGATGGTGATCGATGCGGCTAAAGGTGTTGAAGATCGTACTCGTAAATTAATGGAAGTAACGCGCTTACGTACCACGCCAATTGTCACATTTATGAATAAATGTGACCGCGATATTCGTGATCCGATGGAGTTGTTAGACGAAGTTGAAACAGAGCTAAATATAGCTTGTGCACCGATCACATGGCCAATTGGCTGTGGTAAAGAGTTTAAAGGTGTTTATCATATTCACCGCGGCGAAACCTTGTTATACAAAACTGGCCAAGGTCATACTATTCAAGAAGTACGCAGCATTAAAGGGCTTGATAACCCTGAGCTTGATGCAGCGATTGGCGATGAGCTTGCTGGGCAACTGCGTGAAGAGTTAGAACTTGTTATTGGTGCATCGCACGAATTTGATTTAGAGCTATTTTTAGCGGGTGAGTTATCACCAGTGTACTTTGGTACTGCGCTTGGTAACTTTGGTGTTGATCATGTGCTTGATGGCCTAACTGAGTGGGCACCAACGCCATTACCGCGTGAAACAGAAGACCGTACTGTTGTTGCAACAGAAGAGAACTTCACTGGCTTCGTATTTAAAATTCAAGCGAATATGGACCCTAAGCACCGTGACCGTATTGCGTTTATGCGTATTGTGTCGGGTAAATACAGCCAAGGCATGAAAATGAACCATGTGCGTATAGGTAAACAAGTCAGTATTTCTGATGCGGTAACCTTTATGGCGGGTGATCGTGAGCGTGCAGGTGATGCTTTTGCAGGTGATATTATTGGTTTACATAACCACGGTACGATCCAGATAGGTGATACCTTCACACAAGGTGAAAAGCTTAAATTTACTGGTATTCCAAACTTTGCGCCGGAATTATTCCGCCGCATTCGTCTGCGTGATCCACTTAAGCAAAAGCAATTATTAAAAGGCTTGGTGCAGCTATCTGAAGAAGGGGCAGTACAAGTATTTAGACCGCTTATTAATAACGACTTAATTGTAGGCGCGGTTGGTATATTGCAGTTTGATGTGGTTGTAGCGCGTTTGAAAGCAGAATATAACGTAGATGCTTTATACGAAAGCGTAAATGTAAATACCGCACGTTGGGTAAGTTCGACTGACGTTAAAAAGTTTGAAGATTTTAAACGTAAGTGCGAAAGCAACTTAGCGCTTGATGGCGGCGATAACTTAACTTACATAGCGCCGAGTCGTGTAAATCTTAACTTATCAATTGAGCGCTATCCAGAAGTGACATTTAACCACACGCGTGAAAATTAGACTCAAATTTTAATTTAAAGCCCGCTAACGCGGGCTGGTAAAGGTAATAAATTACATGAATATTCGTACCCTACTAATTGAAAGAGCCATCGCAGCCATGACTGGCGCTGGCTTACCAGCAGATACTAACCCTGCGGTAACACAGAGTACCCGCCCACAATTTGGTGACTACCAAATTAATGGTGCAATGGGCGCTGCTAAAAAAATGAAAAGCAACCCGCGAGAGCTTGCACAACAAATTATTGATCACTTAGATGTAAGTGATATCGCAGATAAAACAGAAATTGCCGGCCCTGGTTTTATCAATATTCACCTAAAACCTGAGTTTTTAGCGCAAAGCTTAAAAGCGGCAAACCAAGATGCAAAGCTGGCTGTTGCTGAGCATGCACAACCGCAAAAAGTAGTGGTTGATTACTCATCACCTAATCTTGCTAAAGAAATGCACGTTGGGCATTTACGTTCAACGATCATTGGCGATGCAGTAGTACGCGCACTGGAGTTTCGTGGCGACACGGTTATTCGTCAAAACCATATGGGCGATTGGGGCACGCAATTTGGTATGCTGATTGCGCATCTGGAAGATCAAATCAGCCAAGGTGTTGATTTAGATTCTGTGGCACTTGCTGATCTAGAAACCTTCTACCGCGACGCTAAAAAGCGTTTTGATGATGAAGACGGTTTTGCAGATAAAGCGCGTGATTACGTAGTAAAACTACAAGGTGGCGACGCGCATTGTGAAAAACTATGGAAGTTGTTTATCGCAACCTCGGTAAAGCATTCTGAAGAAGTATACAAACGCTTAAATGTAACGCTTACACCAGACGACATCATGGCTGAAAGTGCTTATAACAGTGAACTGAACAATATCATTAAGTTATTACAAGATAAGAATATTGCCGTTGAGTCACAAGGCGCACAGGTGGTGTTTTTAGATGAGCTGGCAAATAAAGATGGTGAGCCTTCAGTGTTTATCGTGCAAAAATCAGGTGGCGGTTTCTTATACGCAACCACCGATTTAGCCGCCTGTGATTACCGTTCAAACAAGTTAGGCGCAGCCCGCATTTTAATTTTTGTTGATGCGCGTCAAAGCCTACACTTCAATCAAGTAGAGCTTACTGCACGTAAAGCCGGTTTACTACGCGATGAAACTAGCTACGAATTTTGCCCATTTGGCACCATGATGGGTGAAGACGGCAAACCATTTAAAACGCGTACAGGTGGCACGGTAAAACTTGCTGATTTACTTGAAGAGTCAATCACTCGAGCTGCTGCTAAGCTTGCTGAACGTGAGTCTGACTTAACTGATGAAGAGCGCAGTGAAATTGCCCGTAAAGTAGGTATTGGCGCAGTTAAATATGCAGACCTTTCTAAGCACCGAACCAGTGATTACATTTTCAACTGGGACAGTATGCTTAGCTTTGAAGGGGCAACAGCACCTTACTTACAATATGCTTATACTCGTGTACGCAGTATTTTCCGTAAATCAGGCGTAGACGCAGCAAGCTTAAACGCAGATGTCGCTATTGTTGAACCGCAAGAAAAAACCCTTGCACTTAAACTACTGCAATTAGAAGAAGTACTTGATCAAATGACCAGTGAGGCAACACCGCACGTATTATGTAGTTACCTATACGAGCTTGCCAGCCTATACATGACCTTCTACGAAGCTTGCCCAGTACTTAAAGAAGGCGTAGAGCCAAGTGTACGCGATAGCCGTTTAGTGCTGTGTAATTTGGTAGCGGATACGCTGCGCACAGGCTTAGATCTACTAGGCATCGAAGTCATGGAGCAAATGTAATCTGCTGCGTGTAGTTCGCTTTAGCTGCGTTAATGAGTTTATTTAGCCTAAGTCACATACAAAATACGTATGCTCCTTGGCATAAATAAACTCACTGCCTTGCTAGCGCTCCTACACTTGCAGATGTGTAGTTTGGCACTTAGTTACTGACCCTAATCACATACAAGAGCGTATGCTCATAGGGATAAGTCGAGTGTCCGCCTTATCTTAGACTAAACTACTTAGGTGAACGTCTGCTGTGTGTAGTTCGCTTTAGCTGCGTTAATGAGTTTATTTAGCCTAAGTCACATACAAAAGTGACAAGGTACTAGGAAGAAATAGGCC
>NZ_JACJDM010000139.1:0-1319 GCF_014163545.1 Pseudoalteromonas sp. SR45-6 | reverse complement strand
GTAATTGACACTCAAGCGCCTACTTTTGATATTGATCCACTTGCTGCAACGAACGATACCACGCCAACCATCACCGGTAGCAGTGATGAAATCGGTGGCATCGTCAGTGTCATCGTCACTGATGCAAACGGTGCGGTGCAAACTTTAACTGCGACGGTACTGGCAGATGGTACGTGGTCAGTGGATATACCGACGCCGCTTGCAGAGGGCGCATTCCAAGTGGATGCCAGCGTCACTGATGCGGCAGGTAATACCGCGTCTGATACTGAAAACGGCGGAGTAATTGACACCCAAGCGCCTACTTTTGATATTGTTCCACTTGCTGCAACGAACGATGCCACGCCAACGATTACTGGTAGCAGTGATGAAATTGGTGGACTCGTCAGCGTGATTGTCACTGATGCCACTGGCGCAGTACAAACCTTAACCGCGACGGTATTAGCTGATGGCACTTGGTCGGTGGATGTACCGACGCCGCTGGCAGAGGGCGCATTCCAAGTGGATGGCAGTGTCACTGATGCGGCAGGTAATACCGCGTCTGATACTGAAAACGGCGGAGTAATTGACACCCAAGCGCCTACTTTTGATATTGATCCACTTGCTGCAACGAACGATACCACGCCCACCATCACTGGTAGCAGTGATGAAATTGGTGGTCTCGTCAGTGTCATCGTCACTGATGCGACGGGGGCAGTACAAACCTTAATCGCGACGGTACTGGCAGATGGTACGTGGTCGGTGGATATACCGACGCCGCTTGCAGAGGGCGCATTCCAAGTGGATGCCAGCGTCACTGATGCGGCAGGTAATACCGCGTCTGATACTGAAAACGGCGGAGTAATTGACACTCAAGCGCCAAGCTTTGATATTGATCCGCTTGCTGCAACGAGCGATAGCACGCCTACCATTACTGGTAGTAGTGATGAAATTGGTGGACTGGTAAGTATCACTGTGACAGATGCTAACGGCACGGTGCAAACTTTAACTGCGACGGTACTGGCTGATGGTACGTGGTCGGTGGATGTACCGATCCCACTTGCAGAAGGCGCATTCCAAGTGGATGCTAGTGTCACCGATGCCGCCGGCAATACCGCCAGTGACACAGAAAATGGTGGGGTGATCGATACTCTTGCACCGACGGTTGATATCAACCCGTTGACTGATAGCAACGACAGCACGCCTACCATCACTGGTAGCAGTGATGAAATAGGTGGGTTGGTGAGCATTACAGTCACCGATGCCAATGGTGATATACAAACCTTAACGGCGACAGTACTTGCAGATGGCAGTTGGTCGGTGGATGTACCGACCCCGCTTGC
>NZ_JACJDM010000138.1:0-1341 GCF_014163545.1 Pseudoalteromonas sp. SR45-6 | reverse complement strand
GTGCTGCACCCTTTATCTAGATAGTATTGAACTGAAGGTAACATTGCGTAAGGGATAGGTTTATTTTTATCCATATATTCATTTAATAACGTCCATAAATTACAGGCTTGATCGTAACTATCAGCGAACGCGACTATGTATTGGCAATCCCTTTTACCATGTTTAGGGTATTTTTTAGGGATTAAACTTGTAACAGGCATGCCTCTTCCTAAGCTAAAACCTAACGAGCCTCGGTACATCTCAACTTCTTCAAAAGGGATCACAAGTTCTGGGTTGCCACCAAACGCAGGGAAATTCACATTGCCGGTCTTTCGGTCAAAAACGACAGAGGTTGCTCTGGGGGTTTTTGCTTTACGATGGTAAATAAAAGCAATTATTAATAATAAAACTTGCCCTAGAATAAACAAAGGGTAAAAAAGCAGTGAGTCTAATAGGTGCTGTAAACTTTTTGCTTTAAATAACCCAATTACTTGCATTACTGTTAAGATTCCGAAAAATGTTAACATCAATGCTACAGTAGCTTTTTGGAAGATACCCTTCATACTTGATATTAACAATAGGCCATAATAACGGCCATCAGCGCCAACCTCATCTTTTTCTCCTAACAGGTTGTCATAATTGATTTCCACTTTTCGGTAATACTTCCCCATATCAGTTGGTTTTTTAGGGGGGCGTAATTCAGATACTTGCTCGGTGTTTATCATATTGTTACTCAAGTCCTAATTCTTCTTTTAGCGCATAATTTAACAGTGATAAATTCACTTCGGTTGTGAGCCATTTATCTGGCTCTTCAAGTTCACCGTCTTCATCACGTTTTGATACTGGCAATATAAATTTATTTTCCTCAAAGGCTGTGCTCACTGACGCACCTTTACCTTTTGGATACGTTTTAACACGTAGTCTAAACGTGATTCTGGTTGTGTTGAGCGCTTTAAATATAGCGGTGCAGTTATATTGATTTAAATCAAGTCGTACACCTTGCCCACTTGATAAATCAGTCACTAAAAAATTAAGGTGGGTGTCATTGTTATTCCATTTCTAAAGTACGCGGATTTCAAGGTGGCTGTCTTCTTAATTTTCCATCAGGAAAAATAACAATACCGCTATCTACATAAGCTGCAAACTAAACCTAAAGCAATTAAATGCATCACTTTAGGTTCAATTTTTTAAATTTTTAAAGAGCGATTTAGCTTTTAATTACCACACTTCCTGACGGTTAACTTGGCAATCTGCTGGGTCTAAATAGGGTTTTAACTCCTCAGGAAATCCGTGTTTTTCTGTTATATCTTTATCTATTTTGAAGTAGTGCTCTATTGATTGATATAAGTGTGTCCCAAGCGG
>NZ_JACJDM010000137.1:0-1346 GCF_014163545.1 Pseudoalteromonas sp. SR45-6 | reverse complement strand
GGTTAAAGGTTAAAGGTGCTAGGGAAGTGACTAGGACCTAGAGCCTAAAACCTAGCTACTATGTTTTAAAGCGTAGGCGCGGCTTAATGCCGCGCGGTTTATAAAATTCATGGCTAAAGCCATTTCCTACGTTTTTACAATTTACATTAGGCGAGAAGATAAAGATGTCAATAAACACACGTCAGTAAGCTTAACGCCTACGGTGTTAAAGTTTACTCTGGTGTTTAATTAATTACTTGTAGGCGAGTGGCTTGCCACCGCGAACAGGTCAAAGGTGCTAGGAAGACAAAGGTATTAGGTGCTAGGGAAGTGACTAGGACCTAGAGCCTAAAACCTAGCTACTATGTTTTAAAGCGTAGGCGTGGCTTAATGCCGCGCGGTTTATAAAATTCATGGCTAAAGCCATTTCCTACGTTTTTACAATTTACCTTAGGCGAGAAGATAAAGATGTTAATAAACACGCGTCAGCAAGCTCAACGCCTACGGGTGTTAAAGTTTGTCTCGGTGTTAAATTTACTTTGATGTCTAATTAATTACTTGTAGGCGAGTGGCTTGCCACCGCGTTTCAAAATGTGGTGTGGTGTTTTTGCGTCAGCAAGCTTAACGCCTACGGTGTTAAATTGTATTCTGGTGTTTAATTAATTACTTGTAGGCGAGTTGCTTGCCACCGCGTTTCAAAATTTGGTGTGGTATTTGTGCGTCAGCAAGCTTAACGCCTACGGTGTTAAAGTTTACTCTGGTGTCTAATTAATTACTTGTAGGCGAGTGGCTTGCCACCGCGATATTCAAAATTTGGTGTGGTGTTTTTGCGTCAGTAAGCTTAACGCCTACGGGTGTTAAAGTTTATCTCGGTGTTAAATTTACTTTGATGTCTAATTAATTACTTGTAGGCGAGTGGCTTGCCACCGCGTTTCAAAATATGATGTGGTGTTTTTGCGTCAGCAAGCTTAACGCCTACGGTGTTAAATTGTATTCTGGTGTTTAATTAATTACTTGTAGGCGAGTTGCTTGCCACCGCGTTTCAAAATGTGGTGTGGTGTTTTTGCGTCAGCAAGCTTAACGCCTACGGGTGTTAAAGTTTACCTTAATGTTTAATTAATTACTTGTAGGCGAGTGGCTTGCCACCGCGATATTCAAAATTTGGTGTGGTATTTGTGCGTCAGCAAGCTCAACGCCTACGGGTGTTAAAGTTTGTCTCGGTGTTAAATTTACTTTGATGTCTAATTAATTACTTGTAGGCGAGTGGCTTGCCACCGCGAACAGGCCTAAAGCCATTTCCTACGTTTTTACATTTTACCTTAGGCGAGAAGATAAAGATGTTAATAAACACGCGTCAGCAAGCTTAA
>NZ_JACJDM010000136.1:0-1354 GCF_014163545.1 Pseudoalteromonas sp. SR45-6 | reverse complement strand
AACGAAATTGGTAATCGCGTAAACAAAGCCCTCGATGAGTTTGAGCCACCGGCAAGCACGGGTGTAGTGGGCAAACCGAAGAAGACGGTAGCCAATGAATTAGAGCCACCGAAAGGGAATGATTTAAAGGGGGCTCAGGGTAAAAACACTCACCCACTTCGATTAAAAATGAAAGCTTACAAAGTGCCTTGTTTTAAACCAAGTGATGGCTTAAGGAAAAGAAATAAAGGCGACTTACGCGCTTTAGAGCATAATTACGCAAGGCAGCTTAAACATCAAGAAAATGGCTTGAATGATTTAACCATTGGTGAATTCAGAGAAAACCGCGAGCGATACAAAAAGATGAAGCGCAAAGGTACTGGAACTGCGCAAGATGATTTTAGAAAAGACTTCGAAAAAGATTTAAAGAGCTCCCTTAAAGACTCATACAGCAAAAAAGTATCATATGCTGAAGCCGAAAAACTAGCCTTGCAAAGGACAACAGAAATTATGGACAATTTACATGCATTACATGACCCTGACATGGGCGCAGGCGGGTATGATAGCGTATCGCGTATGGGCGATAAACGAGTTAATGGCTCTGTAGGTCCGCAGTGGGCTAAAGCACCCATAGGGAGTAAAAAAGGGGATAAAACACGCGTGCAATTAATGGATGAGCAAGTTGAAAACGCATTTAAAAAACATGGCCCAGATGCTAAGTTGAACATTCAACTTGAGCGCTGCCCGTTAAATAAAAAGTAGAGAGCCCATGATAGAAACGAATGATGACGCCTTAGATTATTTTCTAAGCAAATTTAGGCAACCAACAACAACTGTACCCGCGACTACCGCTGATATAGAAGCGTATCGAGTGAAACTGCCTGACCAGCTACTTGAATACTGGCAAATACTCGGTTTCAGCGGCTTTGCCGATGGTTTATTTTGGCTGACAAATCCAGCGGATTATCAAGACATTCTTGACCGATTTTTAGAAGACACCCCGTTTGAGCACGACGATATTTATTATGTTATAGCGCGTAATGCCTGGGGCAATTTAAAACTCTACGGTGAGAAAACCGGACATTCTGTGGAAATCAGCCCTTACCTTAATTGGATGCGGACTAAGCAAGGAAATGAACAAGATATTAAAGCAGGTAAAACTGAGCGGACAATAAAAAATTTTATAGCATTTCAAGAAGTTGAAGACCTTGATATAGAAAACAACCAAAAGAAACCACTTTTTCCTGCGGCATTAAAAAAACATGGCCCACTCAATGCTGATGAAGTGTACGGCTTTGCGCCATTTTTATTTATGGGTGGCGAGAAAAAAATCAAGAATATTGAAAAGTGCGATATTTTTGCCCATTTGAATTTA
>NZ_JACJDM010000135.1:0-1355 GCF_014163545.1 Pseudoalteromonas sp. SR45-6 | reverse complement strand
TTGTACCATTTTACATCGTTGCTGGCGGCTTGCTGCTTTAACCGTTGTTTGCTGCCTGCAAAATTTGAGTACTGCTGCCTGAAACGTTGAATTGATTCAAGCCATTGCGCTTCTTCTATATTCAACGTCAGGAGCACTTTTGGTATGCTTTTGTTGATATGCCCTTTTTTCTTTGGATCTATCTGGCGGCCACTCCAGTCGACTAATTCAATGTAATCCAGTAAGGCAAAGGGGATCGTGCCTTTAATATGATTACCACCAAATTGCTTTAGCTGTGCTGGTTGACTTTCATATTGAACAGTATCTTTTTGTTTGAGGGGTTTATTTGCTTTGACCGTGTCTGTGGTAAAGGCTTTGAAATGCGCTATACGCTCTTGAATTGAGGTAAAATCACTGTCTTCAAGCGTATCGGCTATGTTTGCTCTGATAGGATTCAAATCAACGTAGGCCATGCAACTGAGTACTGCGGTTTGATCTAATAATGCCTGTGACTTATAGCGCCCTTCCCAGTACTTGCCCGTGCAGTTATCTTCCTTATTGGCCTCGCGGGCAATGTACTCATTAAGGTTTTTCATATACCAGCTGATGTCATAAAGCCTTGCGCGCCATTTAGCGATGATCTCATCAAAAAAGAGCACACTCGCCTTATCTAGCTGCTCACCATTTAAGTAACGATCAACTAAAACATGGCCGTTATAAAGTTGATACCAGCGTTCAATTACTTCATCATCAGACCAATCAAGTGCTTGACGTCTATTGACGTTCACAACAAGGTGGTAGTGATTGCTCATTATCGCGTAGGCAGCTATCTCTATAGCGAAAACGCTACTTAGTAACTTAATTCGCTCTACTAACCACACTCTACGGTGATCAAAGTTTTTACCTGTGTATTTATCATCACCACACAAGAATGCACGTCTCACGCATCGTGAAATTAAGTGATAATAAGATGTGGACGCTAAATCAATAAGCTTTTTTCTTGCCCGGGTCATACATAGCAACTCCTGTTAAACTGTATATAAAAACAGTAGTTGATACTATGGATTTTGCAAAAAATTTGCAAAAAAATGCGCCTGTCCTATTTTTCTGTCACCCGACACACCCATGAACAAAATATTCGTCTCACACGCCTTAGCAATACGGCGGCTGCTGATCAAACCATGTGCATAGCCGAGCAAAATAATCTTTAACATCACTGACGGCGGATACGCCGCCGCGCCTGTTTTGTCGTTGTTATACCACGCGTCAAAGCCCGACAAATCGAGTTTATTTTCGACAATATAACAAAGCGCATACTCAAATGTACCTGGCAATATTTGCTCAGCAAAATTGATTGGAATGAATTTATTTTGGCA
>NZ_JACJDM010000134.1:0-1357 GCF_014163545.1 Pseudoalteromonas sp. SR45-6 | reverse complement strand
AATAGAATTTACTTTGGTGAAGTTGCAATAGACAAAAAAGGTTACAAATTAGCTAAATCTCTCCCTTATTTTACTTTATCGACAGGTGAGGTATTTAAGAAAATAAAACCATATTTAATAGTCGGCATGGGTGAGTCAGGTGAAATCAAAGTTTGGTTATCTAATACCCGTTCAGCGGGATTTACAGGTCGCGTATTACACGAACTAGCCTCAGGGCAAGCACAGTGGCGTGAGAATAAGTAACTAAGCCATTCCTCAAGGACAGCTTGAACTTAAATGGAATATATTTTGAGTAACCTCATAAAATGTCTCACCACATTGACCTTTACATTATTTGTAGTGGGTTGCTCGTCAACAGGTAAAATTGATTACATGGTCGCAGGTGTCGGCACCGAAAATGGCAATGCAATTTGGGGGCGTTCTGTGGTATTTGATGATGAATGGGGTATTCCTTCCGGTGCAATAGAATGTTGTTACGCACAAGCTGGTGGTACTGTAAGTGTTTACAATCAAAAATTCCCAGAAAAAGTCGCGGTTGAATGGTTAGATAAGTCAGAAAATAGAATTTACTTTGGTGAAGTGGCAATAGATAAAAATGGTTATAAGTTAGCTAAATCTCTCCCTTATTTTACGTTATCAACAGGTGAAGTATTTAAGGAAATAAAACCATACTTAATAGTCGGTATGGGTGAGTCAGGTGAAATCAAAGTTTGGTTATCTAATACCCGTTCAGCGGGATTTACAGGCCGTGTATTACACGAACTAGCCTCAGGACAAGCCCAGTGGCGTGAGAATAACTAGTAAAGCGATTTCCATCTGTAGCTTTGGCCCGTGGTTCTGAATATGGGCCGGAATTTACCACTAAAAACAACATATTGAAGGTTCATGTAGTAACAATGGCAAGGGCCAACCAGCGGGCAAGTAACCTTGCAACTAGCAAAAAAACGCCCAGACGAAGTATCCTTTTGGCAGCACTATTTTGAGGTTAAACCAGGGGCTTATAATGTCACTGCAACTGCCAATGGCGCGGTAGATAGCACCACATTCACCGTTGAGCAGCCTACGTTAGGTTACGAAATTGAGCTACTAGATGAGACAGGCGAGCCCCAAGCCAACATGGGCTATAAAATTCGCTTACGTAACGGCCATATTATCACCGGACAGCTCGATAAAAACGGCTATGCCAATGTCTCAGGCCCTGATTTTGAAAACGCCAAAGTCAGCTTTTTTGAACTCGCCGATCACGATTGGTCAGTAGGCAACATCACCTAAACGTAGACTTGCTCTGGCGATATTTATATTTAGGGATAAGGATATTTCAATGACACAACAACACACCGTCGCACAAGGCGAAACA
>NZ_JACJDM010000133.1:0-1378 GCF_014163545.1 Pseudoalteromonas sp. SR45-6 | reverse complement strand
ATAAAAAACATCCCCCAACAACTTGGGCAATACTTGTACCAGCAAATAAATGAGCCGTGGCTTGAGGCTCAGCTTATTTTAGATTGCGAAGATGAAAACCAACTTGAATGCAAGGCTCACTATCAAACAGAAGATGATGAAAACGAACAGCCAATTACCGTGACAGATGAGATAGTCGATTTATTCAGTACTTTGTTTGAGAATGCCACTAAACACCAACCAAAAAACTGGACGCGCGCTATTTTCACCATAAATCGCCAAGGCCAATTTAATCTGAACTTTGAGCGTGATAATAATGATGATGACGTTATTACTGCACAACAAACGTATTAAACAATAGTGATTTACCTGCTCTTTAACAACATGGATGTTGTAAGGCTAGGCGCTACAGTCTTTTAAAGATTAGCGTCTAGCCTTAGGTTGCTCCCCTCATTTACTTCTCATTCTTTTCTCTTTGTGCAACATGGTTTTAAGTAAAATATTCACAAAGAGGTTAAGAGGCGCTGCGCTTAAAGAGCTCACTGCTATTTAGCTCGACAGAATGTGTGTTTTTTAATAAAAAAGCCCACAAACAGCCAGTAGTCCTAGTGCCTCAAACCCTGCGAGTATTAGTCGCATTAACGATGTAACCATCAATGATGCAGGCGTTGCAGCAACGACTGCTAGTGTGGTCGATTTAGAATATGTATACCTAGACGGGAGTCCTGTTAAAAAATGCCCCCTACACCATCACCTTCGATGATGGAACGCAGCAAACAGGGCAACTAGACGACAGTGGACAAGCGCAACTTACCAATATTCCCAGCGGTCAGTTCAGTGTTAAATACGGCGAAGACAGCCGCGATTATCAGCCAGAGGATAACACCACACCAAACCCGTTGTATGGGCAAATAACCACCGCCGATGCCGTGCACATGATTAATAGCGGTAACACCGCAAAGCTGGAAGAAGCAGGCAATTTAGCCAACCAAGCCGGTGATTGGTTATGGGGCACATTGCAAGGTGACTTTAATAAAAACCCCAGCACCTCACAAATCGTTGTGGGTACCATTATCTCGATGATACCGGTGGTTGACCAAATCATGGATATTCGTGATATTTGTGCAAATACCGTGTTACTCACCGATGATGATAAAGCCAACGACAGCGACGGCTGGATAGCCTTTACCCTAACCGCCATTGGTTTGGTTCCATTATTAGGCTCTGCTGTAAAAGGTGTGGGTAAAGTTGTAATTAAAAATAGTGGTGAGTCAATGGAAGCCGCCATTGCAGTGCTACGCAAGCTCGGTAAAGGCGACCCAGTAAAATACTTACGGGAAATAAACTGGCAAAATTTGGGCAAGCAAGCCGCCAGTGAAGTAAAAGCCGTAATCAAAGG
>NZ_JACJDM010000132.1:0-1457 GCF_014163545.1 Pseudoalteromonas sp. SR45-6 | reverse complement strand
TAAATGATTGCCCCCGTTGCGGTTACTTGAGTTTGCCCGTTGCTTGGTGCACTGACAACCGTCACACTGCTCACATCTAAGCTGTCGCCGATATCAACATCACTGTCGTTACCCAATACGTTGACTTCAAATGAACCTTCTTCTTGCAGTTGGGCGGTGTTATCTAGCGCCACTGGTGCGTCGTTCACGGCATTAATGGTCAGTGTGACGGTCGCTGGGGTTGAGCTTAAGCCTTCGCTGTCTGTTAATGTGTAGGTGAAACTAAATACCCCATTCACATCTTGGCTTGGCACGATAGCTAAACTACCATCTAGGTTAACGCTGACTGTCGCAAAGTCGTACATGCCCGCCCCCGTGCCTTGGTTTTCAAGGCTTACGTTGGCAGCATTAAAGCCACTGTCTTCTACGTCTGAGTCGTTTGCTAAAATAGCTAACGTTGTTGCGGTATCTTCATCAGTCGTCACTGCATCATTAGCAACAACGGGGCGGTCATTCACCGCACCTATATTTACCGTAACGGTTCCTGGCAGTGACACACCGCCTTCGCTGTCGGTAATGGTGTAGGTGAAACTGTCTTGCCCTGTAACGTTCGCATCTGGGGTATACACAAAGGTGCCCGCGGCTTGGTCAAACACCACTTGCCCTGAGCTTGGCGCTCTGACTAAGTTAATCGTGCCCGTTGGGATGGTGTCTTCCACATCACTGGCCAGTGAACGCACATTGGTCACTGCTGATGCGGTGTCTTCATCCACACTTAAGCTGATAGCTTGTACCTCAGGGAGGTCGTTCACTGGGGTAATGGTGACTGTCACTGTCGCCGCTGTTGAGGTATTCAATGCCGCATCTTTTACCGTATAAGTAAAGGTATCTGTCCCCGTTACATTGCTGTTCGGTGTATACGTGGCAATGCCGTTGGTGATACTTACTGTGCCTTTACTCGCGGGTAATACGATGGCCGCTGAAGCGACCACTAGGTCATTTTCTGCATCACTGTCATTCGCTACCAAGCTAAAGTTCACTGGCGTGTCTTCTGCAGTGGTGGCACTGTCATCCATGGCAACCGGTGCATCAGCAACCGGCGTTACCGTAAGTGTTACTGTCTGTACCGCCGATAACGCACCTGCGCTATCACGAACTTGGAAGGTGAAGCTGTCGCCGTGGTTTTCACTGCCGTCATGTTGATAACTAAAGCTACCATCGCTGTTTAAGCTGACACTACCAAATTGTGGTTGACTGACAAGCTCTGCGCTGAGTGTGTCGCCTGCATCATCATCGCTGGCGTTACTTAATAACCCGTTTGCAAGTGCCACGGTTAAAGTCGCGGCTTCATCGAGGTTAAACGCGAAGTTTTGCCCTACCGGCGCATCATTGGTGTTGGTTACCTCTAATGTAAATGGCGTTAAACTGGCGCTATCTGTGCCATCGTTAACACTGATAGTAATAGCCGCGTAGCTGCC
>NZ_JACJDM010000131.1:0-1501 GCF_014163545.1 Pseudoalteromonas sp. SR45-6 | reverse complement strand
AGGTGTATAGCCAAATTTAAAGTGAGTTTAAAAAGTAACAACACTTGGTTTTTTGAATAAAAAGATCAAGAAAACACAGCTGCCTGCTTGACCGGAACTTTCTAATGGGTGACCCCATTTGGTTTAAATGATCCTGATATCGCAGGCGTAAAAGGTGCGGCGGCGAGTAACATACAAACAAACGAAAATATAACAGCACATCCAATTATTACTTTAAACATAACAACCTCCATGGTAAATGGCTTTTAATCCACCAGCTATTTATAACTGTATTACTAAAAATCGTATTCCACTTAACAGGCATCAACTAATTTTTAGTTTATTAATAACCCCAATATAAAAACTACCTATTCCCAAACTGCCGTTCACAGGGCTCGCCATCTCCATCACCGTCCATTTTAGTATTGGGGCAATGTTGAATAAAAAATAACGCCTCTGCATAGGAAGTCATTTGGCTACAATGTTGGCGGCCATCACAACGAAATGTTGGTGGTGTTTTAGTAATTGAGTTTGAACTAGCGGGCATAAATGACTCTAAGTTAGCATTAGTCACTACTGGTGTTTGCTTGGTATTTAAAAAACCGGTTTTATACACACTAAAACCAATACTAAAAATAATACCAAGCGTTATAAGTTTCATTAACGGTGAGTTTTTACGTGACGTTTTACTTATTTTAACCGGCCTTGTAGAGGCTTTTATTTGTGGTTGTGCCAATACGCCCTCAATACGGCAATTTACAGCTTTGGTTTTACCGTTAGGCTCAGTCGCTACCTCAAAGTAAATAATGTCGCCCACTTTAGGTTTACGGCTCATATGTTTGAGCGATGAAATGTGTATAAAGGTATCGTGTTGCAGTGTGGTTGATTTAATAAAGCCAAAGCCTTTCTCTTCATTCCACGATTTTAATAATCCTTTGTTCATCCTTGAATCATCCATTTAATAGCTGTTAATTTTACACCCGTTTTAAAACAGGCTCAAAACCAAGCAAACCTAGCTAGCCCACCAACAAACGTACTTTTCCTTATTAACTAACTCATTTTGCAAAAAAGCGTATTTTTTGCTTCTTTTAATGTGTTTAAAAATACAGAAAACGCACAAATTCCGCCCCCCATAAACGCAATTTGAAAGCTTGATAGTGACGAGAAACTAAATTGCTGAGAATACATGTACTGCCCTAATAACTGTGCAAAGGTAGCCACGCCTAAAATAATCAACAATGGGCACACAACTAGCGTAAACCAAAACCAAATACGTTTAATACCTTTCATAATTAATACCTTCCATAAAAAATCTTTTTCCTTAATTTAACTCAGAAATTAATTAGCCAGTGAACCACCAGCATTTTATTTTAAAAACAGCTTATAAAATTGCCGCATGAATTTGATGTCTGAAGTCAAGATTTGATAATCATATAGAAAGCTCCTCGAGTTTTTCGATACAGTTGTGTTGACCAAAACATAAACTGAATCCGAGGAGCTTGGTATGAAACTATATGGTGGA
>NZ_JACJDM010000130.1:0-1505 GCF_014163545.1 Pseudoalteromonas sp. SR45-6 | reverse complement strand
GTTGAATAGTTGAATCTCAGGCATGGGGGCTCCTTAAAAAGGAGTATAAGATCATACTTTTAAGTCAAGATAAAGTTCGTGATCTTACCCTGAGACCTGACCCCATTATTTTTTACTCTACTGAATATATGGAGGTAACTTCAACTTTATTATCTTTCAAATGAATATTAGCTTTCCACAATTGAGAATTTATATAAACTTTTATAGAGTATGCATTCTTTTCAAATAAGCCTGTTACTACTGGACTCATTGAAACAGCGCCAGGAATACTGGTGAATTTATTTAATTGACTGTCAAAAAACCAGTCAAACATATTCACCCTTTTTTTAATGGCGTTCTCTTTGTTATTTCTCAACTCTTCCATAAACCTCCAGATAACCCCATAATCTTCTATAGCAACGGTAGGCTCTAAACGGATGGCTCCATCAAAGTTACAACTTTGATTAGTCACAGCGACTTCCAATGTGGCAACATAGGGCTCAACTTTATATCCGCCAACCACGCCATAATGTTTTTTGTAGCAAATGCCATCAGTATTCGAAGGCTCTTCTACAAATATTGTATCACCACATTTAAAATGGAATTTGCCCCTTGCGCCATTTAATTTCTTCATTACCATTAGCTTATGCTGGTTATTTAGAACGCTTTCTCCACAGCTAACATGCAAATTACTAGTACTAACAACACTTGCAATAGCTAGAATCGTCGGACCTATCGCGACCACCATGATTTCTCCTCTGGTTTATAACTATCGGGGTCATATAACTATCGGGGTCAGATCTTGTTTTTTGCCACTAATTACATAAAGACAAAAAGAAAGACCTGACCCTATTCACTTTGTTACTAAAGGGTGACTCTATTTACTTTTCTGTTAGTTTAATCATCAGGCAAGGTAAGTAAATCATCAACTATTCCTAACTTACTAAGCAATGAAATGAATCTTGACTTTTTTTTATCTATCACATATTGCGCATCCATAACTACCGAAAAAACAACGTACTCAATGCCTTTTTCAAAATTCAATCTATCTCTTTTTATTAGCGTAGTGTAAGTTTTGACTTCAAGAGGTTTAAATATTACATCTCCTTCAAGTGGCGAAAACTCTACATTTTTAAACGATAATGGGTTGTCAAACGGGTTACTCGTTGCATACACGTCTTTTGCTCTATAAAACTTCAGGGCAAGAGCATGAAAAAAGCCTATGATTTCAATACCTTTTCAAGGTAACCTGTACTGCGCATAGCTTTTTTCTGTTTTGCGGGCATGCCTTTATTAAAGCTTGTTTCTGCTTTTAGCTGATTAAATGCGATGTGTCTCAGCCCCGCAAATACAGGCGCTGCACCTTCACGCCTAATTCGGCAATCATCTTCTTTAAATCCAACATCTAAACGCCAATGTAATCCATTCTCTATTTGCCAATGTTGCCGTGCGGATCTTGCGAGTTCTTCCGCCGATAAATATGCTGAACTGATGTAGTATCTATAGCATAACTCATTGCTTACTTT
>NZ_JACJDM010000012.1:0-86897 GCF_014163545.1 Pseudoalteromonas sp. SR45-6 | reverse complement strand
GAAAAGCTGCAAAACAGGACGCATTAATAAAGGTAAGCTGCTACCTCTCCAAATAAGCCACTTAAACACCTGTCATACCTTCCAAAACGCCCATTAAAGCAACAGCAAATCCTCTTTTTATATTTTACGTAAAATCGAAGTAACCGATTGAATCAAAATAGGAACTCGGCTATGGTTAATGCATCAATAAAAATAAATTAAAAACGAGTTATTCTACAGCCTCGTTAGGGCTGCAAGGAGGGTTTTGTGGATTATTTGATACCAAAAGATTTGCCTTATGAATTCTTGAATTCACTTGGTATATCAACGGTTGAGCGAGTTTCTATTGAGCCGTTCAGTGGTAGTAAGAAGGTTGAGTGCTACAACAACGTTCTAAAATTCTTAGAGACAAACAGCGGTGATATCCAATTTGGTTGGTCATTTTCTCAACTTGGGAAGATAGTCCTTAAACTTACGGGTCATGTTGTCATAAAGCTTCCTGATGTAGTGGTCAACTAATTTTGGCCACAGTTTTAGAATCTTGGTATCTAACCTCAGATTCATTTGGTGCTAAACCTGCATTATAATGATGTGGTCTAACATTGTTGTAATATCCGTTGATATAATCACTCACACTATATTTAGCTTCTTCAAAGTTTTCATATCCAACTTTTGGCATCCACTCCGTTTTAAAGCTTCTAAAAAATCGTTCCATTGGCGCATTATCCCAACAATTTCCGCGCCGACTCATGCTTTGTGTGATTTTATAGCGCCATAAACGTTGGCGATACTTCAAGCTTGTATAGTGGCTTCCTTGGTCTGAGTGAAACATCAGTCCTGTCGGTTTTCCTCTGCTTTCATACGCGAGTTCAAGCGCTTTTAGCGTTAAGTTAGTATCTGGCGACAATGACATTGCCCAACCAACGACTTTGCGTGCAAATAAATCAACAACGACCGCTAAATAAGCCCAGCGATTGCCTATCCAAATATACGTCACATCACCGCACCACACCGTATCCGGCTCAACAACATCAAACTGTCTATCTAGAAAATTCGGGATTTCAAGGTGCTCATTACCACCGCGTTTATATTGATGTTGTGGTACTTGGCAGCTCTCTAGTTTTAGTTTAACCATCAGCTTAGCGGCGCGATAACGGCTTAATTCAAAACCGTTATTCGTTGCAATTGCTGCGATTGTCCGTGCCCCAGCCGAACCACCACTCATTGCATGTATAACTTTAACTTCCGCTTCTAACCTTACTTGCTCTGGTGTCGATGTTGTATCCCGTATGGCCCAATATTTATAGCTGCTGCGATGCACATTGAATACGCTACACAACACGCTGATTGGGTAACGCTCTCGTTGATTTAATTTCTCAATTAACGAGAATTGCTCAGGGAGTCGGACATCAAGAGAGCGGTAGCCTTTTTTAATATATCCTTTTCTAATTCAATGCGTTGGATTTGCTTTTTAAGTTCGCGGATTTCAATTTGTTCAGGCGTCATTGGTGAAGCCAATGGGGACTGGCCATTCCGTTCTTGCTTTAATTGAGTTACCCACTTACTTACAGTTGATTTACCAACCCCCATAGCTTTAGCTGCATCTTCTTGCGTGTAGCCTTGATCAACTACAAGCTGAGCTGTTTCTAATTTGATTGCAGCAGAATACGTTGCGCGTTTTAATTTCGTCATTTTTTCACCCAAATTTGTATGCTTATTAGCATAACATTTCTTTCTTAATGGGTGGCCAAATTAACTATGCCACTACAGTATAGCATGCAATGTAAAACAGAGGTGTTTACACTTGCCGAGCTTGAAATTATTAATAAATATGGAGCATGGTTAAGCGCTCTTGCGTCAAATCAGATTAATCCTGAAACCAAAGGTCAAAAGCTATTTGTAGAAGAGTGTCAGCGCTTCAGAGCACTTAATTTGAAGGAAATGCTTTCTTATTTTAGCAATCGTGATAAGGGTGGTTCAATTCAATCTGTATGGTTTAAGTATCTTTGTCGTTTAAAATTTGAAAGAGACAATCCAAGTATTATCAACGATAAAATAAAAGTTGATTGGGGTTGGCAAGGGCCACCAATAGAGTCAGGTGAATATGTTTTCTTTTCCAGATAGAGCATATAACACATATGAGCCTTAACTCTGTCAATAGGCACTAGTATTCTTTTTGACCGTTTTTATAAATGGACGGTCAATTTTAAATCAATAAACAAATTCGTTTACTTCGTCTGTCGATGTGGCTGTTAAGCAAGTTGCTTACGGCAAACACATATAGGCGCGTTACGCAGTAATAGATTATTGCGATCTCATCGCAGCCAGGTTTTTCCCATATCCTTTTGGGGTCGCTGGGGCACTACGACCAAATGGATTTAGAAGGTAGAGCGAAGCAGTATGCCTGAGCCGAGACATTCATCGGTTAACTTCATCATGGCACTACTCAAGGGGGCTGGTTTCATCAATCGAATATGTCGTCTCGTTTAGTTTAATTTTAATCTACATGCTCGTTAGCCGTGTTTCCTAAATTGCTTACTCAGTGCTACTATAGTGATACATTTTTGTGGAGGTTATTATGAGAGTAGAGTTAGTAACAACATTGAAACGCCAAGCGACGAAAATATTATCTGAACTGCATTTAACTAAAGAGCCCGTATTAATCACCGAACATGGGCAACCGTCAGCGTATCTTGTTGATGTTGATGACTTCGAATTCATGCAAAAACGTATGCAAATCCTTGAGGCGTTAGCTAAAGGCGAGCAGGCAATAAGTAGAGGAGAAACTATGTCTAATATTGAAGCTAAAGAGAAAATGAATAAATGGCTGAAATAATCTGGACAAATCCTGCTCTGGAAGATCTAAACGATATCGCTGAATATATTGCATTGAGTAACTTGCTGTCAGCTAAAAAGTTGGTGGCGAAAATCTTTGCTAAAGTTGAACGCCTTGAAGAGTTCCCTGAATCAGGGAAAACACCGATTGAACTATCAAATCTGAATTACCGTGAAGTGATAGTTAATCCTTGTCGTATATTTTACAAAATAGACAATGATAAGATTTTTATTTTACACATAATGAGACAAGAGCGTGATTTACGTAAGTTCTTGTTGCAAATGTAGCTTACACTAATCGGGTAGCCTGAGCTCTTTCAACATCACCCATATGCGCTTATTATTTACAGTAAGTGCAGTGGGCGGTTCATATCCTGTAATCACGATGTACTGATAAGGCTAGGCACTTACCGCCTAAAATAAGCCACTCAAACACTTGTCAGACCTTCCAAAACGCCAATTAAAACAGCAGCAAATCGTCTTTTATATTTTACGTGAAAGCCAGTTGTCGATTGAATCAAAATAGCAACTGGGCTATGGTTAATGCATCAATAAAAATAAATTAAAAACGAGTTATTCTACAGCCTCGTTAGAGTTTTCTGTATGTCTCTTGTAAACGGAATTCCAATTTCAGAACTACCAAAGGTTCTTAATCTTATCTTTGAAGATGATGTTCTTATTTACGAAGCTTATTCAGATTTCGATAAAGAAATACAAATTTTTTCTAATCGGAAGGATTTGAATGAATATGCTAATTTCAAACTATCTGAGAATGACTTTAGGTGTAAAGATATCAACTTGACTCTCCACTACTCTGACACTGGTGGGGAGGTTTACATTGAGAAACATGATTTGGTTCCAGATAAGTGTGATGGTGCTACCTATAGATATACAGCAGATGGCTGGGGCACAATCAATTTCAATATTTTTATTGAAGGAGATTACTTCGTGTTGTTTTCGCTTCATGCAAGAGATAAAAAGGAAGCAAAAGAGTGGCAGGATACTTATCCAGAGTTTGGGTCTTTTTTAGTTTGGGAATGGAAAAATGTCAGTAAGCATTTAAAAAGACTAGAGACGTCATACAGTGCAATTCATAATAAGTTGGCAAAAAAACTCTAACAAGTCGATTATGTTCGCCCAACAATTTGGGCTGAGACTGCAAACCCGCGCGCCATATCGAAGAAAAACAGCATCAGGTCTTGCATCTTGCATTTTATTATAAAAGTCAAAAAGAAAGACCTGCCGACGGAACCATGCGAAGGTTATAGTCTCTGAAAAGGCAAAAGCTATCCCAACTTGTCAGCTAGTGATTCAAATTACTCATGCTCTAAATATCAACCGTGGGAAGCTGAAGCGTTTGAACTAGAAGATAGAGTAAGAGAAGCTTTATATAACAGGATCCCAGAATTAAAATGCTAATAACAAGCAATTAGGATCGGCAACGTCCGTTCATGGCACTCTGTCGCCATAATAATTCTTACAGGTCAAAAGACTGCTATTTTAATTTAAGTCGATTTAGCTACGGCTAACTTAACCAATTGTAGTTAAATTAAAAAAACATGCTTGACTTAAATTAACGGCACTTTTATTTTTTCGTTGCTCGTTGCTCGTTGCTCGTTGCTCTAGCAGCTTTTTATTTATTCGGGTATCATTTGCGCAACTTTGATTATCAGTTGCTATTTATGACCACGTTAAGTGCTAAGGAAAATATTCAAGCCATTGTTAAGGCTATTAAAGCTGAAGAAGCTAAGCTTCGTCAAAAGCACCCGTTATTAGCCCATCAAAATACTATCGGGATGGCTATTTTATTATTATCACTCAGTGCGTTAATTGGGGTTGGTGCGCTTTATTACTTTGCTATTATCCCCGCGTGGTTATGTATTATTTTAGCTGCTATTGCTGCGTCAATTTCCCACGAGCTTGAACACGACCTGATCCATAAACAGTATTTTAGTAACCAGCCTTTTCTACATAACTTTATGATGCTAACAGTGTGGCTAATGCGCCCAAATACTATTAGCCCATGGTATCGCCGTAAAATGCATTTACATCATCATAAAGTGTCGGGTACTGAGCAAGACTTAGAAGAGCGCTTAGTGGGTAATGGCATTAAAAAGCCATTGTTACGGGCGTTGGTAATTGTTGATGGCTTACTCGGCTTGTTGATTAACGCTAAACGTTTTAGTAAGGAAATCAAAGGGTTTAGCTTTTTTAAGGTATTTAACGCAGGGTTTCCGGTTACCACAGCGTACTTTGCTATTTTATATAGCGTAATTGTGTTCCATTTAGTTGATTTATTTACCCCACTTGCGGCTAATTCGCCGGCGTTGTTGCTGGACATTATGGCGGTGTTTGAGTTTTTAATGGTGGTGTTGATTGTGCCTAATATTGTGCGTTCAAGTTCATTAAATTTTGTGACTTCATCAATGCATTACTATGGCGGCGTTAATAACATGCTGGAGCAAACGCATGTTTTAACGAGTCGCTTGTTCGCACCGTTTAACTTGTTTTGTTTTAACTTTGGCCATACCCATACGATCCACCATTTTGTGCCGAATCAACCGTTTTATTTACGCCAAATGATCAGCAAGAAAGTACTTGAGGTAATGAAAAAACACGGTGTTCGCTTTAACGATTTTGCTAGCATCAAACAAGCAAATCGCTATCAAGCTTCTTAATATCAAGATACAAATTACTAATTGACCTCAAGTTAAGTTAAGGTTTTAAAGTCGTTATCTAACTCAATATTTAGGTAACGACTATGAACCTTAATCAAATCACTTTACCTGTCTGTGACATCGAAAAAGCAAATCAATTTTACCTGGCCATGGGCTTTACACAAATTGTAAAAACGGATCATTACTCACGCTTTGAGTGCCCTAATAAAGCTACATTTTCTTTATTATTAACTGATGATGTGTTTAGTAATGGTGCGGTTATATATTTTGAAAGCGCAGAACTAGAAAAGTGGGTCGCCTCCTTAAAAGCTAAGGGCTTTGAGTTTGAATCAGTGATCACCGTGCAGCGTTATTTATGGCGAGAAGCGGTGTTAAAAGACCCATCAGGCAATAAAATTAAACTTTATTGGGCGGGGTGTAATCGGCTGAATCCATCATGGCGAGTTGAAGTTACAGATTGATCGTATTCTTGCTATGTCGGGTATAAAGATATTTTGTAGAAGAGTCTGTTATGTTTGATAGTAGCCAAGTGTCTAGAATTATCGAGATGGCATGGGAAGATCGCACGCCATTTGAAGCCATTGAAAACCTTTATGGTTTAAATCATTCCCAGTTAGTTAGTTTTATGCGCGACAATATCTCATCGGGTTCGTTTAAAGTCTGGCGCAAGCGCCATGCTGGCCGTACAACAAAACATTTAAAATTACGCAATCCCGCTATTATGCGCAGCCACTGTAAAACCCAGTATAAAAACCGTTAATGACCTAAACGTTTGTTGAAAATACAAGGGAAGTTGGCGTAAAGTGATACCACTTTAGTTAGTTAAAATTCTATGTAGGGATCTTAAATGCAAATTACCGGACGTTGTCATTGTGGTGAGGTTACTTACCATGCTGAAGTTGATGAAAATAAAGTAATAAATTGTCATTGTACTGATTGCCAAATTATCGCAAGTTCCCCATTTCGCACTGTGGTTATATCACATCCTAACGCGGTTACGTTTACTGCAGCTGCGCCGAAAGAATATATAAAAACAGCCGAAAGTGGTAATAAGCGTGCACAGGGATTTTGTGGTAATTGCGGCACCTCTTTGTATGCAACGTCAGTCGGTGATGGCGATAAAATTTATGGCCTACGTATTGGGGCTATTGAGCAGCGTGAGCAACTTATTCCTAAAGCACAAATTTGGTGTCGTTCAAGCCCATCTTGGTTAAAAGAGCTAAACACTATAACTGGCTTTGATACTGTGCCTTAAGCGTCTAATTTCGTAATGTATATTACTACTATGCGCGCTCTAACAATTTTGCAAAAGATAAATTAGCGCGCATTGCTACGTTTATATCTGCTTTAATAGCCAGTGAATTGATCACGGCATTTATGTGTGCTGCTTCAAATTGCGAATCAAGACATGTAACTAAATGGGCTTGAAGCAGAGCTTGAAAATTATCTTCCACTGCCAATGCCCCCAGCTTTATTGCCAAGTAACAGTGATGAGAAAGCCTGCTTTGGGCGCTGTTTATTTTAGTCGTGGATAGGTGTTCAATTTCTTGCTCAACCAATGCTGTACGATTTGGCTGTCTTTGCAAACATATTTGTTTTAGCACGTTTAGGCTATTTAACGACCGAGGGACACCAATGTAGGTAACCATATAAGAAAATGCACTATTAAGCTCATCAATGGTATGTCCTTTATCTAAGGCTTCGTTCAACAAGTTTTTTAGACGATATAACTCCCCCATTGCTGCAAGTGCGGCAATAGCTGCAACAAACGGGTATTTTGTGTGGTTATTTACTTTAAGCATAATGTCTCTTTAAAAATTAAATTGTTAAAAAGCAAAAATATCGCAGTAGGTAAGCTTTACCTTAGGCTGCTTAATTTGCTGTTTAAAATAGTGCGTAGAGAAGTGAATTATTTGGGTTTTTATAGTGATAACCTGTCAGCGCATTAATATGCCTGAGCGAATATTTATTATTACTGATAATGGCTAAATGTGTTTGTTAAAACCAATGTGTTTTTTGCCTAAAACAACAGATCGTGATTGTTTTTAATATTTATGAGTGTGCTTAGTGCTAAGCTTTGATTAAAGTATGATGAGATCAAATTAAAACGCGATGACTAGTAAACAGACCTTAACCGAATCCGTGTTAGCAATTGCTACACACGATGGTATTTTTAACACTCAGATAGATGCGCTTAAATTAGTACGTCGCAGCAATGTGTCTGAGCCTATGCCATGTGTTTATGGGCTTGGTTTAGGCATTACTGTGCAAGGTGGCAAGCGTGTTATCTTGGGCGAAGATATTTATGATTATGCAGAAGGACAAACATTAGTTGCCTCTGTTGATGTGCCAGTTGTAAGCCATATTACTTCAGCGTCTATACAACGACCTTTTTTAGGGTTGCACTTATGTATCGACAGTAAAGTTTTAGGTCAAGCAGTTGCTAATATGGATTTTTCATCTCAAGATCATGTAGCTCGTCAATGTGCTATGTCGGTAGTCGATGCTGATGAGGGGCTTTTAGATGCTATAAATAGGCTGATTAAATTATTAAACGAGCCTAAGCTGCTTTTGCAACTCGCCCCTTTAATCCAAGAGGAGATTGTTTTTCGGTTATTACAAAGCCCACATAGTTATCAATTAAGGCAAATAGTAACCGCAGGATCCGCTAGTCAAAAAATAGCTAAAATTTTATATTGGTTAAAACAAAATTATAAAGATGATTTTTCGATAGTTGACTTAGCTGTTGAGGCGCATATGAGTGAATCAACGTTTCGCCAGCACTTTCGAGAAGTGACTAAACTCAGCCCTTTGCAATATATCAAGAATTTACGTTTACAAGAGGCGAGGCAATTAATGCTGAATCAGCGCCTTGATGCGAATACGGCTGCTTTGCAAGTGGGCTATGAAAGCGCCTCACAATTTAGCCGAGAGTACACCCGATTTTTTGGTCGTCCTCCTCTTAAAGATATAAATGCATTGCGTTTAAGCAATGCATTTATTTAGGCATGTAGTTAGGTATTGCTGTCACTTCTCATGGTGATATTACGTCCACCTAAATAACCAAATACGGCGCACAATGCACTCGCAAAAGCACATAACCATAAGGTGGTTGTCCAATTGCCAAAGTAGCTATGTAATGAGCCTGCGATAATCGGCCCAGAGGCGGCAAGTAAATAGCCCAAGCACTGTGCCATGCCTGAAAGTGATGTAGCCTGACGGGTGTCATGAGTACGTAAGCTAATAAACGATAAACCTAAAATAAAGCAGGCGCCTGAGCAAAATCCTAAGGTGACTGCCCACAAAGAGGCAAACTCAGGTAAATAGAGCAGCCCAAGTGAGCATGTTGCGGCTATTAGTGCTAACAAGCTGGTTAAAATACGTTGATCTTTAAGCTTTGCCAGCAGTGGTATTAAGATAATGCCAGGCACTGCAGACGCTACTTGAAAGGCACCTTGTAGCGCACCCGCATGCTGAGCTGTATGGCCACCTTCAAGCAAAATGCTCGGCAACCAACTAATCATAATATAGGTAAAAAATGAATTTAATCCCAGCAGTAAGGTAATCTGCCACGCAAGCGCCTCGTGCCATACTTTGTTGGTGTTGACACTCGCCAGTAGATCTTTTGTTGGCTTAGTATGAAGTTTTAACTGTGGTAGCCAAATAACAATACTCACTAGGGTAAGTAAGCCATAACAAGCAAGGGCTAATTGCCAGCCGATACTTTTATATTCAGCCAGCGGAATAATAAGCGCGGCATAACTACCACCAAAAATTCCCATCGCTAGTACGTAAGTAGAGGTCATCACTGCCACTTTATGCGGGAAGTCGCGTTTAATTAAGCTCGGTAACAGTACGTTACCAATTGCGATACCGATGCCAATGACTGCTGTACCTAAGTAAAGCATTGGCATAGAGTCAATTAGCCGCGAAGCCAAGCCCAAACCAATCAGAATAAGCGCAATAAACAGTGATATTTCTAAGCCTTGTTTTTTAGCAAGACTTGCCGCCATCGGGCTGGCTAAAGCAAAGGCAATTAACGGCAGTGTTGTGAGCATACCGGCTTGCGAAGGGCTTAAGTTAAAGGTCAAAATTATTTGCTCAAGCACAGGAGCAATCCCTGTAACCGGTGCGCGTAAGTTAGCGGCAATAAAGATAATGCCTAAAATTAAAATAGCAGAAGAAAAAGCAGTTCTTTTAATGGCAGTCGAGTTCAAAACTAAAATCATCAATAAGAAAGAGGGAGCGCAATTATAACTCAGCACTCGTAACGTAGATATTAAATGGGACGAATAGATGCTCATTAAAAAATAATTAACCCCACTTTTTAAAGTCATCCGTTAATAGCCTTAGTGAACCTCATTTGATAGACAACAAGGTGATTTTATGAATAACAAAATTAGTAACACCCAATCAATTAATTTGCGTTTAACTGTGCTGAGCCTTGCGGTTATAGTTGGTTTAACTGGCTGTGATCACACATCACGTAGCTCTGTTAAAGAGCAAGAGCAACAAACAGATGCGATCGAAGTAACGCAAACTGAAGTAGATAGTCAACAGGGGCTTGAGCAGCAAGTTCAGCTGCAAAAACGACAACGATTACACCCGGTAAGCTACGCAGCAAGCCCTCAAGGTTTAACGCATGCAAGTGTTATGTTAATGCCGCAAATGCCACAACCAATGCCTATTGATGATGTGGTATTTGCTACTGAACAAGAACGTGAAAACTATTTGAAATCCCAGCAAAACCCAGTAAAACAAGTTGGTACTGAACCGGTTTCAACCTTTTCAATTGATGTTGATACGGGCAGTTACAGCAATACTCGGCGTATGCTCAATATGGGGAAATTACCACCTAATGACGCAGTACGTGAAGAAGCTTTTATTAATTATTTTGACTACGGTTACAGTGCACCCAATAGCATAGCTACACCTTTTAATGTTCATACCGAGATGGCAACAGCTCCTTGGAATGAGCATCGGCAACTATTAAAAATTGGCATTAAAGGTTTTGAGATTGAAAAAGCCGATTTAAAAGCGGCGAATTTAGTGTTTTTACTGGATGTATCTGGCTCTATGAATACACCAAATAAGTTACCCTTATTAAAAACCAGTTTAACCATGTTAACTAAACAGTTAGATGAAAATGATTCAGTTGCAATTGTCGTGTATGCCGGTGCCGCAGGCATGGTTTTGCCAGCAACGAAAGGCAATGAGCAACAAACTATCAGCGCCGCGTTAGATAAACTGGCAGCAGGCGGCTCAACTAATGGCGAGCAAGGTATTGAACTGGCTTATCAAATTGCGGCCGAAAATTTTAAAAAAGGAGGTATTAATCGGGTGATTTTAGCCACTGATGGCGACTTTAATGTGGGCACCCAATCAATCGATAAACTCAAAGAGCTGGTGGCATCTAAGCGCAAAACGGGGATTGCCTTAACTACTTTGGGGTTTGGCCAAGGTAATTATAATGATGGCCTAATGGAGCAACTGGCAAATATAGGTAACGGCCAGCATGCTTACATAGATAACATAAACGAAGCACGCAAAGTACTGGTCGATGAACTCAGTAGTACCATGCAAATTATTGCCAAAGACGTAAAAATTCAAGTGGAATTCAATCCACAGCAGGTGGCTGAATATCGTTTAATTGGTTATCAAAATCGCGTACTCGCTAATGAAGATTTTAATAACGATAAGGTCGATGCCGCAGAGTTAGGGGCTGGGCATAGCGTGACTGCGCTGTATGAAATAACCTTAGCCAACTCTGATCATAAACAAATTGATGAGCTGCGTTACCAATCTAAAGAAGACAAAAAACTGGCTACCAGCAATGAACTCGCCTTTGTAAAAGTGCGTTATAAACAGCCTGACGCTGAGCAAAGTAAGTTGATTACTCAAGCTGTTGCAACACCTAAAGGTGAGCTGCCTTTATCGCAAGCCAGCCAAGACTTTAAATTTGCCGCCGCAGTGGCTGGTTTTGCGCAGTTATTAAAAGGTGCAAAATATACCGGAGACTGGCAGTATGAAGATTGCGCTAAATTAGCAACCGCTAACAAAGGCATAGACACATTTGGCTATCGTAGTGAGTTTGTGCAACTCGTTAATAATGCTGCGGCACTGTGATACCAATCAACTTAAATATTTAGCCATTCTAGCGTGCTAAATAAAGCGCTAACTGTGTTATAAATTTCTCAAATAGAACAACTATATGTCAAAGTTTATGCCTTGTTATCACTCTATTTATATGTCGCTATAAATGACTAATAACTTAACACGATTGGTATGATTTAAGTAAAGGACGTTATGACAGAACTAGCTGATGAGCAATTAATGTTGAGTTATGGACAAGGTGATGTACAGGCTTTTACCCAGCTGTACCTGCGCCATAAAAATAGCTTATATCGTTATTTTTTACGCCAGTGCGCAAGCCCGCAAGTAGCTGAAGAGCTCTATCAAGAAGTCTGGAATAAGCTGATAAAAGCGCGCTCACAGTATCAAGTGAGCGCTAAATTTACCACTTGGTTGTATCGTATTGCGCACAATGAATTGATTGATCATTACCGCCGTACTGGTACGCAAAACAAATGGTTAGACGGTGATAATCAAGACATTGAAATTGCCGAATTTGCTGATCATAACAGTCGACCAGATACTGAAAAGCTCGAGCAGGCTCAGCAAGCAGCGCAGTTAAAAGTGTGCCTAGCGCAATTACCACGTGAGCAAAAAGAGGCGTTTTTACTTAAACACGAAGCTGATTTTACCCTCAAAGAAATTGCCGAACTAGTTGTAGAAACAACTGAAAATATCAAAAGCCGCATCCGTTACGCGCTAGCCAAGCTAAAGCAATGTATCAAGTATAAAATGGAGACTAACAATGAGCGATAAGTTAACCGATCATGATATTGCTTCACTTTATAAACGTGGTGCAACGGAGCAACCAAGCTTACAACTTGATGAGCAAATATTAAAACGCGCAGCTGATGAGGTTGCAGATAATAACGTAACCAATATTAATAAGCGCAAACGCTTTTACCAAACGTGGTATGGGCAATTATCTACTGCGGCATCACTGGTGTTAGTCGCGGTTTTATATATGCAAAATACTACTCAGTATCTTAAGCCGTCAGAGGCAATGAATGATCTACAAATTTTAGCCGATGAACAGACTGCTTTAGCACCTGCAGCCTCGCCTGAAATGATGCAAAGCGAAGTGCTAGAACAAAAGCAGCTAGAGCAATTAAAGCAAACTCAAAGGCTTCAACGCAGTACACAGTCTTACATGGCAGGACGGCAATTTGAGCCGCAAAGCATGACCGCTAAAAGTGAAGTATTATTAGAGCTTGAAGTGATCACCGAAGACGTTGCGAATAAATTTAAGCGTATAGATAAACTTATTGCTGATGGTGAAACAACCGCCGCTAAAGCTCAGCTTGCTGAGTTATTAGTAGCGCACCCAGAACTCAAGGTGCACTTAACTGAGCAGTATAAACAGCTATTACAGTAAAAGGTAATCTAGTTATGTTCGCTATATAGCTATATTTTTTGTTTTATACTACCATGTTCGCTATATGGCGAGTTTCTGGTGGCTGCGATGAATAGAATAGAAATAGGAAAAGCGCTTGCTCAGGCGCGAAAAGAAAAACAACTAACACAACGAGAAGTGCAAAAATTGACGAACATTAATAAAAGCACACTATCTGAAATTGAAAACGGTAAATTTACAGGATCATTGGATATCCTTGAGCGTTATACTCATTATTTAGATTATGAGCTAGCTGTAGTACCAAGAACTTTGTCTAAATCACGGTTACCTCGTTGGGATGAATTAAACGATCTTTTTAGTGAGGATAGCTAGTGATGGCTTTTAACCTACCTGAAAAAGTACAAAAGTTGACAGTGTGTATAGATGACAAAGAGCTGGGTGTGCTAACTCATGATGCAATACACGATTATAAGCAAACGCAAAATGAGTTTAATCTATCATTAACTATGACTGAAAAAGGCATGGATGATAGTTATCGATCTGGTGCATTGCATCCTATTTTTGCGCAAAATTTGCCTGAAGGGCATAACCGTAGATACATTGCACAAAGGCTTGCTCGTTACGCCAAAGTTAACGACATGTACTTATTAGCTTTGCAAGGAAGTGATGGTATTGGCATGTTATCTTACCAAGGTGACTTTAAATTACCGCAAGTTGATAGCGTGTCACTTAACGATATTCTTACGTATTCGCATGCACAGCCTTTATTTCCGCAGTTATTAGAAAAATACTATCTCAGGAATACCTTGTCAGGAATGCAACCCAAAGTAAGTATTCCAAGTGTTGAGCGAACAGTTCATCAAAAAGATCTGATCGTAAAATCATTTGATGAAGAGTTTGAGCTGCTTACTGTTAATGAATATGTGTGCATGCAAGCAGCTAAATATTGCGGTCTAGCACCGCCAAATACGTATTTATCTGATAACCTTGAAACATTTGTGATTGAACGCTTTGATCGTGGTGAAAGTGGCACTCAGTTGCTAGGTTATGAAGACTTTACAACTTTGATGAAGCGCTCTTCAGATCCCGATGAAAAATATCGGGGAAGTTACGAAACCCTACTGAAAGCAACCTATTTGTACACGAATAATATGCTCGAAGTTGAAAAAATGTATAAGTACATCGTTTTCAGTTGTTTAATTGGTAACGGTGACGCCCATCTTAAAAATTTTGCGCTGCAGTACACGCCAGATATGAGCAATATTTTTGTTTCTCCACCTTTTGATATTACTCATACATTAATTTATCCAACCATCAATAATAAAATGGCACTTAATATTTGTAAGAGCAAAGAGTTTCCAGACTGTGATCACTTAATTAAGCTGGCTAATCAAGGTCATATCGTAATTAGGAATGCGCAAGAGATTGTTGAATCGTTAGCTCAAGGGGTTATAGAGTATGTTTCAAGGTCACAAGAAGTCTTGCTCTTAAGTGGTTTAAAAGAGTCGATTTTAGCTGGAGTTGATAAAGTGATGACTGCAACTTACAATTCAAAATCATATCGACATGATAAAAAGAAAAAGTTTGAGTAATAGCAGAAATCACTTAATTCAATATTTACCAAGCGTAACTTGCTGAGAACATTATATTACGTGGTCGCCCAGGAAAATAACGGTCGCCAGTAAAGCTGGTGTAATCGGCACGCTCTGCATAGGCGGTATCAAATAGATTGTTAATGCGCGCGGTTAGTTTCAATTGTTCAGTCAGTTGCCATGCTGCGCGTAAATTTAGTAAGTCATGGCCTGCGTAACTGTGTTGGTTTTCAGGATCGGTGAAATAGTCACTGACATGATGCCACTCAATAGCAATTAAGGTGTTATTGGTGACTTGCCAGTTAGCTTGTAGGTTGGCGATATTACGCGGTGCTGTGTCTATGTCGTTACCGTTAATGTTTACTTCAGATAAAACTTGGTCATAGTCGTATGTGTGTATTGCATGGCTTGCTGCTAGGGCAAGTTGAATCGACTGAGTAAGTTGATAATCCAGCTCCAGTTCAATACCACGGTGCTGAGTTTGCCCATCATTAATGGTAAAAAAGTCGCTGTCGCGAAAAATCACGTTTTGTTTATTCATCGCATACGCTGAGAATACATAATGCAGTTGTTGATATTGCCCTTTGAGGCCCACTTCTAGATTGTCTGCTGTTTCAGATTCGAGATCAGCCACTTGTTGTTCGCGCTGTAGCTGATAAAGTTCAGCCGCTTGCGGCGCACGGTAACCGCGAGATAGGTTTGCATATAAATAATTATCAGCACTTAATTGATAACTCAAGCCAAGTTTAGGCGATGTATTTGTAAAGGTATTCTTACTACTTGGCGGGCGCGAGTAACGACAACCGCCAAATCCACATTCGCTGCCATTCTCGTCAGTGCGACCAGCCAGCATATTATTGGTGTAGTCGTAATCAAGCTGCTCAAAGCGTGCGCCTAAACTGATAGCGAGTTGTTGCCATTGCCAATCAAGGCTAATAAAAGGGGCGAGTAGGGTGCTGGTTACATCGTAATCGTAATGCTTACCTTGTGGCACAGTTGCTACTAAAAATGCTGAACCTTGAGTTGGCTCGTCTTGATATTGCAAAAAATCTGCACGGGTGTATTCGCTGTCTAGCCCTAAATTAACAGTTAATTCGTTTGAATACGCATGCTGCCAAAGTGATTGCACGCCAACGCCATTTTGGCTGTTTTCTTCAAGCGGTGTGCCCGGTAAAAAATGCTTAAAGAAGGTCATACTTTGATTGCGCACATACGGGGTAATGGTTAGCGTATCTTTTGCTGTTTGCCATTGTGTTTTTGACCAAAGCCGAAATGAGCGGGCTTTTCTAAATGCATCAGGATCAAAGTTTTGCTGGGCTATTTCATCGTTTTTATAGCTTTCAAAGCCTTCAATAAATCCGGCAGTTTTTTGATCTAAGTGGGTATAGCTCAATCCTGTAGTGACGGATAGATCATCACTTGTATAGCGATGGCGCAGATTGAGCTTTTCTTGGTCTACGCTTTCGTCATCACGGTATCCGGTATCGCGAGTGATACTGGCATTAATACCAAATCCTTGATTGCCTAAATCTTTTCCGCTGCGCAGTTTGAACCGGTTGTAACCGTAAGAGCCTAAATCAACGCCGAGCAAATGTTCATCATAAGTGGTATCAGGGGTGATCACATTAATTACGCCATGCACAGCATTTGAGCCGTAAAGGGCAGAGCCTGGGCCTTTTAAAACTTCAATACGTTGCGCCATTTCGGTGTGCGCTTCAAACAATTCGTTAATATTGCAAAAGCCTGCCGCACGCAGGGGGATGCCATCTTCGGCTGTTAAAATACCGCCACAGGCGCCAGCGCCAGAAAGCACCGGAGAGCGCAGTGCGGGCAAATATTCTTGACCGTTACCATGTTGTACATTGGCACCTGCAACTTGCTTTAATACTTGCTCGATATGGGTCGGTGCGATTAAATCTAACTGCGCTTTAGTGATACTGCTTATTACTAAAGGTAGAGGATCGGCGCGTACCTCAGCACGAGATGCTGTAGTGGTAATGCGTTCAATGTCGTTTTGCGCGGCGAAAGAATTAAAGGCTGTAGGTGTGATCAGCGCCAGAGGTAATAATCGAGAAAGCATGAAAGCCCTTTATCTAAGATATTTCAAAAGGGCAGGATATAACCTTTTTTAGGAATTCTAAAGCTTTAGCGATAAACGCTTGTTAGTTTAATGTAGAGCTGTTTAGTTATTTGCTCGTGTTGTTTTAAAATTAACATAGCAGTTAGTAACATTAATAAGAAATATAAACTGCCACCACTGCTGCCGTCTTTATGATTAACATTGGCTATTTTGTCTTCTTTGACACGGGTTTTAAATGACCCAAGTTCAGCATCTAAGTTTGTGATCATGTCATCAACAGCTAAGCTAAAGCTGCCTTGCGACTGCTCGTTTAAGGTTTCATCAATACCGACGGCTGTACTGCGTTGCTCTACTTTGTTAATTCCCGGAGCTCGAAACAGCATTTTTCTACTTTTCACATCGAAAACAGCTGTATCAACAAAAGTTTGTACGGTGTTTTCGTTGCCAGGAATAACGTATAACCCCACAATTGTTAAATATAAGAATGCAGCATTATTTTCGAGAGTTTGTGATACTTGGTCATATGATACCAGCGCAATAATATCAACGTCATATAATCTAGATACTTGCTCAAGAGTGGTAAATCCTTGACCTCCTTTTAAATAACTACTAGGAATAACTTCAATACGGTCAATGTAGTCATATTGCATAAACTGTTTTTTTACTTTCTCAAGCAAGGCAATTTCGTCGTTACTGCGAATGCCAGAGTCATATTGGTTAGGAATAAATGCGATACCTACAGTTGCGGGTAAGTTAAGCGTTGGTATGCTTGGTTGATGAGCCTGACGGCTTTGTTCATCAGGGTATAGAAAATCCACGAGACTACTTGAGCGAGTTTTTTGATTCGTATTTTGGCTGAGCATACTACTGCAGCCAGCTAACGAAGTAATTACAATCACCAAAACCAATTGTAGAGTTTTCATATTATTCCTTTTTATAATTAAGTGATCCGATGAGTTTGAACCTGAAACGATGAAAAAGTTCTCGCTGTGCTATTTTAAGATAATGTTAGTTAGTACATTAGATTGCTTAATAAACTCCTCATCGTGGCTCACCAATATAAAGCTGCCAGTAAAATCAGCCAGATTTTGCGCAAGATGTTGCTTGTTAGCCAAGTCCAAGTGGTTATCGGGTTCATCGAGTAACAATAAAGAGTGCTGCGCATTTTGCGCCGCTATAAGCATGGCTAATTGCATTTTCTCGCCGCCGCTTAATTGGCTAATTGGCCGATAAATATTCTCTCCCTTAAAGCCAATATTCGCAAGCAAATGGCGTACTGTTTGTTGTTTTAGCTGACAGTGTTTTTCTAATGCATTGCATAAAGTGTCTGTTGCTCCTAAAAAAGAGCTGTGTTGATCTATATAAAGCACTTTACTATTTAATTGAAGCGCTGTTGATACTGGTGAATTTGCCGAGTCATTAATCATCCGGAGTAATGTTGACTTACCGCTGCCATTGGATCCTTTTAGGTGTAACTTATCACCACTAAAAATTTGCAGGGTGATTGCTTTATTAGCGCTTGAAAATGGCAAAGTAAGTTTTTCAATAAATAGTAGGCGTTTATTGCTAGTCGGTTGCGTAAACTTTACTGTTTTAGCTTTACTATTTGGTAACTGCTGTTGAAGTGTTTGGCGTTTTTCGGTTAGGGCTTTGCGTTTGGCTGAGGCTAGCCGCTCAGAAGCGCCTTTACTTGCTTGGGCACTGTTTTTCTTAAAGTCTAACATCACTTTTGGTTGGCTGGTGGTGTTACGTTTTTTATTACCTTGTGCTGCTCTTTGTTGGGCTTTTTCACGATTAAGCTGGGTTTGCTGAAGGTGTTTTTGTCGCTCCTTGTCAAGATTATTAATTTGCTTTGTAAGCGCAGTTTGTTGCAGCGATTTCTGTTGGCTAAAATGCCGATAGTTACCCGTTTCATAATGAACACCTTGGCTGCTGAGCTCAATAATAGCATCGCATTGATTAAGTAATTGGCGGTCATGACTTACTACAATTACTTGCCCTTTAAACGCATGTAATTGGTCAATTAGCCATTGCTTTGCTGATTGGTCTAAATGGTTACTTGGCTCATCTAAAATCAGTAAATCAGGCTTTGTTTGCAACGCGCAAAATAGCATCAAACGCCGCTGTTGACCGCCGCTTAAATGCTTAATTGGCTGGTTTAATGAGGTATCAATAGCAAGGGCTAAAAGTTGTTGTTTGTAATATTGCTCGCATAACCAATCATCATCGATTAGGTTAAAGTCAGCCTCATGGCAGCTTCCTTGTTCAATACGATTAAGGGCGGCTAACTTTTTATCAACTCCTAATAGTTGTGCAATCGTGGATGACGATGTTTGAAGGTGCTGCTCACTTAATTGTTGCTGTGAAATAAGCACGCGAGTACCACTAAATTCAACATGTCCCGAACTAGGTTGTTGTTGGTTTGCCAATATACTCAACAATATTGATTTACCGCTGCCATTAGCACCAATGATCGCGGTGAGCTTTTCATTTATTGAAAAACTAAGTTGTTTAAATTGAGTTTGGCCATCTGGGTGTTGATAGCTTAAATTGTGGATGTGTAATGTATGCATAATGCCTCTGGAGTGTTCAGGGCATGGCGCGCAAAGCAATTAAAATTAACTAGGTATCGTTAAGTCGATAGCAAGATATATGACGAATTTTGCGCCCACTAACCCTGTAAATTCAAAAAATAAAACGAATTTCAACAGGTGTTAGTTATTCATTAATGCGCAAACTCCAGTAAGGTCAGTGAGTTAATAATATACGAATATGTTGTGAGCTGTCAGCCAGTTTTTATTATTTATTGTTTTACAGCATTTTATTTTCTTTAATATAGCTAACTAATTGTTTGTTAAAACACAAAACTGTAAGCACTCACTATCTTTACAAAGTTTACAATTCATTTCATCTTTCATTCAGGCTGACTTGTTAGGCTTTAGTTATTCACACAGATTATGCTAGGAAGTAGCTATGAATAAATTAATCCCCCTGTCTTTGGCTGTACTTGGTTTGAGCCTATTACCGTTTGCAGCAAATGCTAAGCACGAGCGCGAACATGATCGTTATGAACATCGCCATGAGCATCATCATGAGCATAAAAAGCACAGTAAAAAGTACCATAAAAAATATTATAAAAAACACCATAAGTCAGCAGATTATAAAAAGTTGCCGCCGGGTTTATACAAGAAAGTAGGCTACGGGCATGGCTTACCGCCGGGTTGGTATAAAAAATATCATCGTGGCGATCGCCTTGATAGAGATATTTACCGCCGTGGTCGAGTTGTTGAGCGTCATGACCGAAAGGGGATAATTTTACTGGAAGTTGATGATCAGCTAATTCATTTAGTGCATGACACTCGAGAGATTCTCTCTATTGTTACTCGTCACTAAATTTTTACCAAGTCACAACTTGATGTCGGTTATTTAATTTACTTCATAACGAGTTCATGAATTATTGCTATTCTTTAAATGAACTAAATAGGGAGTAAAATATGAAAGCACTTCTATCTACTGCTTTGCTTGGCTTAGTGCTTTGCAGCGGCGCAGCTTTTGCAAAAAATGATAACCATGACAAAGACAAAAATAAAGGTAAAGGGAGTTTACCGCCAGGATTACAAAAAAAAGTTGATAATGGTGGTCAATTGCCTCCTGGTTGGCAAAAAAAGTACCACAAAGGTGACAGATTAGATTACGATATCCATCGCCATGGTCGAGTAGTAAAACCGATAGACCGTGATGGTCGTATTACGATTGAAATAGACGATACCATCATTCATATGGTGCATGATACTCGCGAAATTTTGTCAATTTTAAGTCGTTATTAATAAAGGGTTATTGAATGCTAATTGTGCTGGTAAGTATATTAAGTGTGTTATTAGTTGTGACACTTTTACCTATGTCTTTCAGCCAGCATTATTTAATTCGTAGTTGCGACTTTGTTCGTTTACAGGTTTTTTATCTTGCATTGGCTGGGTTGCTTTTAGGTGTTTATTTTGCATTAAGTGGACTATCGCCTTTGGTTGTATCGTCGCTAATCATGGCAACTGTAATTTTGCTTATTCAAGGTAAATGGATATATCCTTATACTTGGCTTGCTAAAAAAGAAGTGGCGCAAAGTCCCGCAGGCAGTGGGCATAGTATTCGTATTATGTCGGCTAATGTGTTGATGTCGAACACTCGCTACCAAGACTTAATAGATTTAGTCCATGAACACCAGCCAGATTTACTTATTACGCTTGAGTCAGATACTAAATGGCAACAGCAACTTGCAGCCATTGAAGAAGATTATCCATACAAAATATTTTGCCCGAAAGATAATCGCTACGGCATGCATTTATACAGTAAATATAAGATAAAAAAACAACAAGTATGTGAGCTTGTAGAAAACGATATTCCCTCAATTCACGTTCTATTTGAGACTGCAGAAGGTCTTGAAGTACAAGGTCATTTTATTCATCCTGCTCCTCCAAGTCCTACTGAAGAAGATACCTCTAGGCCACGAGATACCGAACTTATTTTGCTTGCTAAGGCTTTAAAGAACAACAAACGTCCAACAATTGTTGCCGGCGATTTAAATGACGTTGCTTGGTCAAGAAGTACCCGTTTATTTATGGAAATCAGTGACTTTTTAGATCCACGCAAAGGCCGAGGTTTTTTTAATACCTTTCATGCTGGGTATTTCTTTATGCGCTGGCCGCTTGACCACTTATTCCATAGCCATGGCTTTACTGTTAAACGTATAAAACGGCTAGAAAAATATGGCTCGGACCATTTTGCTCTTTTAACTGAGTTAGTGCACAAACCTGGTAATAGTAACCAGCAACTAGATGACGACATGGACATTCAAAAGGCGGTTAATGAATTGCAAATGGAGAATACTTCTAGCCGAGAAGTGCCTACCTTTAATGATGAAGTAAGTAAAATATAGCGAATAACAGTTATTGTACACTTAACTTATTTAGTCATAAAAAAAAGGGCCAATTAAGGCCCTTTAGAGTATTTTTTATTAGGAGTAGTTAGCTATTAATCATAATCGCTTTAATATTAACAAACTCTCTCATACCAAAACCGCCGTGCTCACGACCATAACCACTGTCTTTAACACCACCAAATGGTAAGTTTGGCTGGGCCAGCCCATAACCATTTATGTTAACCATACCGGTATCAAAATGCTTTTTAGCAAGCTCAATGGCTTTCTTTTCATCTTTACAAAGTATGCCGCCACCTAGACCATAGCGAGAGTCGTTGGCAATGCGCATCGCATCTTCGTTATCTTTGGCTTTGATGAGTGAAGCGACCGGGCCAAATAATTCATCGTCATAGGCCGGCATGCCGGGAGAGAGATTCTCAAGTAATGTGGCTGGATAGAAATAACCCGTTTGCTTAGGTATTTCGCCACCAGTCACAATAGACGCACCAGCCTCAACTGATTGCATTACTTGTTTATGAATTTTGTCTCTTAAATCCTCGCGTGCCATTGGGCCAAGATCGGTGTTTTCATCCATAGGATCGCCAACTATTAAGGCGTTAAATTGCTCTGTTATGCCTTTTTTAAACTCATCGTATAAGGCTTCAACAACCACAAAACGTTTTGCAGATACACAAGTCTGACCATTATTGATCATCCGTCCTTGCAGGCAGGTTTTAATTGCCAGCTCTAAATCTGCATCATCAAGTACTAAGTAAGCGTCGTTACTACCAAGCTCTAGGACAGTCTTCTTCACGTGTTTACCTGCTTGCTCAGCCACTTTTTTACCAGTGCCATCACTGCCAGTAAAGGTAACACCACGGATTGCTTTATGGCTAATAAGCTCGCTGGCTGTTTTACCGTCAATCAGTAAATTTTTAAATACATGACTAGGGAAACCTGCATCGGAGAACATTTCTTCAATTTTTTCAGCCATACCAAACACGTTACTAGCATGTTTAAGTACTGCCGTATTACCAGCCATAATGTTAGTCACGGCATAACGAATTACTTGGTAGAGAGGAAAGTTCCAAGGTTGTATGCCTAGTAACACACCTGTCGGTTGATATGTAATTATAGCGCGACCGTTTTCCATAGGGCGTTCTTCATCCGCTAATATCGTTTGGCCATGTTCGGCGCTGTAACGACATATAGCTGCACAAAGCTCTACTTCTTGTAGACCTTGATTGTATAATTTGCCCATTTCTTGAGTCATCAATGTTGCTAGTGACTCTTTTTGTTGCTCGAATACATGTGCAAGTTTGTTTAAATACTTAGCACGATCGGTCAATGAAATATGGCGCCACTCTAAGAAAGCCTCATGACTTTTATCTATCTCATTTTTTGCTTGCTCTAGGTTAAGCAATGTATAGTCTGCAATAGTTTGTTCAGTGGCAGGATTAATTGTCGTTACTGTGTTAGTCATTTTCATCTCCTTACAAATAATATTGAGTAAAGGAGTGCAAAGCTAACGCCAACTCTGCGCTAAACTATTTAATTATTTTAAGTTGTTGCTATAAAACAGCTTTTAATTTTTTCATTATTATTTTTACTCAGCTATTATTTTTGTATCGGTAAAAAGTTCTGGTGGCTGAAAAAGTTACAAGGAGAAAGTGATGGCGTTATCTTTATTTAATACTCAACGACCCCTCATTCAGGCGCCAATGGCGGGTGTGCAAGATTTTCGTTTAGCTGCTGCGGTGAGTAACGCAGGTGGTTTAGGATCATTACCCTGTGCAATGCTCTCAAAACAACAGTTAGTGAGCGAGCTTGATAAACTGACTCAAGCGACCAGTAATCCCTATAACCTTAACTTTTTTTGTCATACGGTCGGTGATTACACCAGCCAACAAAAGCAGCAATGGCATAATTTGCTAGCGCCTTATTTTGATGAGTATGGTATTGATGCTGAAAGCTTAACTGCAGGGGCTTCTCGTCAACCTATTAGTCAACCGGTTGTTGATATTATTGCCCCTTATAAACCCGCAGTGGTGAGTTTTCATTTTGGTTTACCTGAGCAAACGATTATGGCGCAAATCAAAAGCTGGGGCACTAAAGTGATTTCAACTGCTACCACTTTAGATGAAGCTATTTGGCTGAGTGAAAATGGCGCTGATGCTATTATTGCGCAGGGTTTAGAAGCAGGTGGCCATCGAGGACATTTTTTATCAATGGATTTGGCTTTGCAGAAATCTACCGCAGTATTAGTCGAGCAATGCGTGGCTGAACTAAATGTACCCATCATTGCGGCAGGTGGTATTGCAACCACTGAAGATGTACAGCAGATGTATGCGCTAGGCGCCGAGTTGGTGCAAGTAGGAAGTGCCTACTTATTGGCTCAAGAGGCAACTACTTCAGCGCTGCACCGCGACGCTATTTTACAGCAGTCAGCGAATAGCACGGCGCTGACAACGGTGTTTTCTGGGCGCGCTGCCCGAGGGATTGAAAACCGCATTATGCGTGAACTTGGCGCCATGCCGCAGCAAGCTCCTGCATTCCCATTTGCCAGTATTGCGCTAAGTGCATTGCGATCTAAATCAGAAGCACAAGGCAAAAGTGATTTTTCGCCGTTATGGTGCGGGCAAAAATACATTGCAAGAGAGGGGATTAGTGCTGCTGAAATCACTGAACTGTTAGCACCAGCCAATGCATAATTTAGCGATGTTGCCGTTAGGAGATAGTTATCATGCATTGGCTAATGATTTGCTTGTTAAATGTGAGCAGCAATTTGCAGTGAAAACATTTTCTCGCGGTGAGGTGATCTTACAACAAGGCGATAAGCAGCAGTATGGTTACTTAATTTTAGAAGGCGTACTCGCTGCATTGCACACTACTGAAAGTGGCGGGCAAAAATGCAAAGAATATTATTTTAAGGACGAGTTTGCTCTTTTATTTGCTAACTGGCTTACCAATACTCCTGGGCTTTATCAGTTGCAAGTGGTTAAATCAGCGCGATTAATTGCCATTCCGTTAGCTGTATTTGAGCAGCCCGATTGGCAACAACTAAAACAACATTTATTGACCCAACAATTAGTGTTTAAAGAAGCTAAAGAGGCTTTTTTATTATTAAATACACCAGAGCAGCGCTATCGCTATTTATTAGCGCAAAAACCACACTGGATTGCGCAATTGACGCTAACCGAAGTGGCGATGTATATCGGCATTTCTGCTATTTCTTTATCACGAATTCGTCAGCGCCTTAACTTAAGTTAAGGCGCTGCAAGGCTAGGTTAAATTAGACTGCTGTTTTTTTCAGGAGTCACTATGTTTTTAGTTTCACAATGCTTAGTCGCTATCGCTACTTTATTAGATTTAGCGTCATTTCAATTTAAATCTCGAAAATTAATATTGCTGTGCTTATTCAGCTCTGTGCTTTTAACCGCTACACACTTTTTTTTGCTGGATAAAATAAGTGCTAGTTTATTAATGTTGATAGCGGCAGTTCGTTATTTTTATTGTATTTTTAATCGTAGTCAGTGGGCAATGTTGGGTTTTATGTTGTTAAGCACTGTGGCTGTTATATTAACTTGGCAGGGTTGGTTAAGTGGTTTAGCATTGCTAGCAACATTAATACAGACGTTTGCTTCTTTCCAACCGCGAGATATGTTGTTGCGACTATTTATGGTGTTCGGCACTGCATTGTGGATAAGCCATAATCTACTGGTGGGTTCACCGATGGCAGTATTGATGGAGTGCTTGTTTTTGCTCAGTAATTTAGTCGGGTTATGGCGTTTTTACTTCTGGTCGAAAGAAGCTAACAGAGCAGATTAACTTCTTTACAGGGCTGTGATCCTAAAGTTGCTTAGCTATCTGTTTTAATAAGTAGGTTTCGCGAATGATTGATAGCCCTTGCTTATAGCTGTTTGCTAGCGTTCGCTCATTATGAGCAATGGCATCATAAATATTAACCCATTTAGCAACCATGCCATTTTGTTGCTCATAATGTTCTAGTTGCGCTTGCCCTAATTGCGTATCAAGACTACAAAAATAGCAGTAAGACTTTATATGGATCACTGCATAATCATCTTTATACCAAGGGCGGTATTCTTCATAAAGGCCAAACTCACCGAGTACTTTGATGTTTTGTGCGCCAGTTTCTTCTTGTAGCTCGCGGATTAATCCTTGCTCTATGCTTTCACCTTCATCAATGCCGCCGCCAGGCAAGCTGAAATCTTCATAGCGGGCAGTGTACATTAATAAAATATCAGTGCCTTTTAAGGCAATAGCACGGCTCGTTAGGCGAGTAAATTGACGTGGCTCGCTGGCACTCACACTGGGATGAACGGTGCTTTTAAGTAAGCGCATCAGAATGTTCCTTAAAATTTAATTTAAAAATTATATCTCAAAAAAGATCTAAATCTATTTAGATAGCGTAAATTTCCAGTTAAGCATCGATTTTGTAGAATAAGGCAGTTAAGATGTGGGGCTGGGCAATGATAATAAGCATAGGGATTTATCATGTTAAACATACTGTTAGTTGATGATGATAGCGAGTTTAGTGATGTCGTTTGTCATATCGTAGAGTTTTTAGGACATAACATTAATACTGCTGCTAATTTAGCAGAGGCTGAGCAGTGGTTTGTAAATAATACCTTTGACCATGTATTGTTAGACTTTATGCTGCCTGATGGAAGTGGTTTACACTTGGTTGAGCACCTTAAAAGTATTGGTCAAAAACCAAAAATAACCCTTATTTCAGGTCATCCTTCAGTCAAAGGTAAGTTGGCTGAAATGTGTGAGCCTAACGTTGGTCATCTAGTTAAGCCCTTGCAGCGCGAAGATATTGAGCGCCTTCTCAACCCTAAAAAAACCACGGCTAAGAAAAAAGCCGAGCCAAGTATTAAAAAGCATTTTGGCACCTTAATAGGTGAATCGCCGCAAATGCAGCATTTGTATACCATGATTGAGCGCGTTGCTAACACCAACGCCAACGTAATGTTAATGGGTGAAAGTGGTGCTGGTAAAGAAGTTGTCGCACAAGCGATTCACAATGCTAGCGCATGTACAGGACCTTTGGTGGCTACTAACTGCGGTGCGTTATCGAAAGAACTTATTGGTAGCGAATTATTTGGCCATGAGAAAGGGGCTTTTACTGGTGCTATTGCCCGTAAAGACGGTGTATTTGAGCAAGCAACCGGCGGAACATTATTTCTAGACGAAGTGACTGAAATGCCAATAGATATGCAGCCTAATCTATTGCGCGTGTTAGAAACTAAAAAAGTAACCCGAGTAGGTGGCAGTAAAGAAAGTGCGGTAGATTGCCGAGTGATTTCTGCGACTAACCGTTCATTAGAAGATTTAGCGCAAAATAATGTTATTCGTGAAGATATCTACTTTCGGTTAGCGGTATTTCCTATTGATATTCCACCACTGCGTGAAAGAAAAGAAGATATTGCCTTATTAGCCAATGCTTTTTTAAATCAATTAAATGAAGAAAACAATACCGACTTTCAATGGCAAACTGCACAATTAAAGTTACTTGAAAGCTATGATTGGCCAGGCAATGTTCGAGAACTGCGCCACGGCATTCATCGTGCTTTTATTATGAGTGATCCAAAAGGTAAAGCGATTACTTTGCCAGATAACTTAGAGTCACCATTTTCACGAGTGAATAAGCAAACTCAAGCAAATCAAGTGACTGCAGGGCAAACTATTGAAGAAGTTGAAAAAGAGCTGATCCACGCTACGTTGGATAAAGTACAAGGTAATAAAACGCTTGCAGCGCAAATGCTAGGTATAAGTACTAAAACTTTATACAACCGTCTAAATGCCTATGGTGGTATTGGCGAATATAGCTAAATTAAACTCAAGTAATCAATAAAGGGGTAGCATGGCTAATAACGATAAAATCAATAAGTTGATTCATGATGCACGCGGACCACTGAATCGTATATCGATGAATGCAGAATTGATTAAATTAGTGCTAGAAAATGATATGCCAAAAGAAAAAGCATTGGCAGCACTTGATAAAATAATAAGTAATTGCCAGCAATGCAGTGACAGCTTAGAACAAATATCGAATCTCGGCGTCGTTGAATAAGATAATATAAAAGGATTATAAATGAAGCTGCAAAAGCAACAAGGTAAGGTCAAGGTAACCTGGGCCAGTTTTATCGCGGTGCTGCTGTGTATTGTGGTGGGGAATGCGATTTTGGCAATGAATACCATTCAAAGCCTGACTCAAACCCAACAGCGTTTAGATGATACTAATATGTTAAACACCGCAATTGAGAAGCTTCATCTTTCAATTGTGCAGGCAGAATCAGGACAACGTGGTTACTTATTAACGGGCGATAAAGATTATTTAGCACCCTACAACGACGCTATTATGCAGCTCAACTCACAAGCTACACTGGTTAAAAATTTACGTACTGAAATTGCAGGCCAAGCAGATAAAGTAGCGCGATTACTATTTTTGGTTGATGATAAAGTTGCGGTATTAACCAGAACCGTTGATTTAGCATTAGCAGATAAAGAACGCCGTGCTCATTATTTACTAGAGACGCATCAAGGCCGTAAGCTTTACGAGCAAATTAGAGAGCTCGCTGATGAAATTCAAGATGCGGAGTCTGCTTTTAAAGCTGTGCAGTTTCGAAAGTTAGGGCAAATTAAAAAAGAAGCCAAACTCACTTTTGCAATTACTGCCGTAACCAGTGCTTTATTGATCCTTGGTATGTTTATGCTCACGCGTATTAACTTACATACAGCGGCAAAATATCAGCAGGAACTTGAATATCAAAACGAAACACTGGCTAGTAAAGTGACCGAGCGTACACAAGAGCTGACCTTGTACTCTGATGAACTAAGTCGCAGTAACCGTGAGCTTGAAGAGTTTGCCTTTGTAGCGAGTCATGATTTGCAAGAGCCACTGCGCAAAATTCAAGCATTTAGTGATCGCTTAGAAACCATGTTTAAAGACGAATTGGGTGAAAAAGGCATTGATTATATCGCGCGTATGAAAAATGCAGCGCAAAGAATGTCTAATTTAATTAATGACTTGTTAGAGTTTTCGCGAGTGACAACACGTGGTAAAGACTTTGCCGATACGGATTTAAAGCAAGTACTTGATGATGTGCTAAGCGATTTAGAAATTGCGATTAAAGAGTCAAATGCGCAGGTCAACGTGGGCGAAATGCCAGTAATACAAGCAGATCTGAGCCAAATGCAGCAGCTATTTTTGAATTTGATTTCAAATGCGGTGAAATTTAGACGTCCAGATGTGGCACCAATTATCACTATTGAGTATCAGCATCAGACTGAATTTAATGATGATTATAATACAGAGCTGGAATGGCAAATCATTACAGTTAAAGATAACGGTATTGGTTTTGCGCCAGAATATACCGACAAAATTTTTGTTCCGTTTCAACGTCTGCATGGGCGTTCGCAATATAAAGGCACTGGGATTGGTTTATCCGTGTGCCGACGTATTGTAGAGCGTCACGGCGGTACGATAGCGGCACAAAGTGAAACCGGTGAGGGAGCAACCTTCATCATAAAACTACCTGTGGAAAGCGAGCTTTTCACATTGCAAGGAGAGGCTTAAATGCCATTTTCTAAAGTAAAGCCAATCACCATTTTAATGGCTGATGATGATGAAGATGATCGTTTATTAACGCAAGACGCACTCGCTGAAAGCCGTGTATTAAACGAGTTATACTTTGTTGAAGATGGTGTGGAGCTTTTGGAGTACCTAGAGCGTAAAGGTAAGTTTGAAGACAAAAACTCATCGCCACGACCTGGGTTGATTTTATTGGATTTGAATATGCCACGCATGGATGGACGCGAAGCGTTGCAAGCGATTAAAGGCAATTCAAACTTAAAAGGTATTCCTGTAGTTATTTTAACCACGTCTAAGCAAGAGGAAGATATGGTTAAGGGTTACGATTTAGGCGCGGCTTCATACATTACTAAACCAGTTACGTTTGATGGCTTAGTTGAACTAATGAAAACGTTAGGTAAGTACTGGGTGGAGTTTGTAGAGTTACCTAGTACGTTTAATGACTAAATAAAAAACTGGAGACGCTATGTTAGATAAGGCAACCAGACTGTTACTTGTTGAAGACGATGAAGATGATTATATTTTAACCTGTGATTATCTAGAGCAGCTGAGTTCGCATACATTTGATATAGAGTGGATCAGTGATCCCAAGCAGGCAGTTAAGGTGCTGAGTAAAAATCATCATGATATTTGCCTGCTTGATTACCGCTTAGGGGCTTCAGACGGCTTAGCAGTATTAAAACAAGCTGTAGAAAATGGTTTTAATGGCCCTATCATTATGCTCACCGGGCAATCAAACGACGCCCTTGATTTAGCCGCTTTGGATGCAGGAGCTGTTGATTACCTCGTAAAAAGTGAAATGAGCTCAAGTCGCTTTGCCCGCTCTATTCGCTACGCATTAGCCCGACGCGATGTTGAAGATGAACGCCTTGAACGACTTAAAGCAGAGGCTGAGAATCGTTCTAAAGACCGCTTTTTAGCACATTTAAGCCATGAGCTACGCACCCCGTTATCGTCAATCTTGGGCTATACCGAGTTGCTTATGCAAAGTGAATTTAACAATCATGCCAATAATGAGTTAGGGGTTATTTATCGTAATGGTAAGCATCTACTTAGCTTGTTAAATGATGTTCTCGATTTATCAAAAATAGCTGCCGATAAACTGGAGCTCAGCTGCAGTGATGTCAACCTTGATAGTTTAATGGCTGATGTGTTTACCTTAATGCGAGTATCTGCGCTGGATAAAGGGCTGTCGCTGCGTTTTGAGTCATTACAACCTTTGCCTCTTGTAATTAGTATTGATGCGACACGGTTTCGGCAAATTTTAATTAATATCATCAATAATGCGATTAAGTTCACCGAGCAAGGCGATATCATTGTTCACGCATGGACAAAAGTTATTGATGGCCGTGAAATGCTGTTTTTTAGTATTAAAGATTCTGGAATGGGTATTGCCCCTGAGAAACAAGCACTTATATTCAAACCATTTGAACAAATAGCCGATGTAGAATCGCGCTCAGTTGGCGGCGCGGGGTTAGGTTTAGCTATTTGCTCTGAATTGTTGAGTCGTATGCAGGGCGGGATCACATTAGAGTCTGCTATTGGTCATGGATCTGAATTTACTATTTCAGTGTATCCGGGCAATATTCAATATGTAGAGCGCAGTGTATTGAAGCTCGATTTGACACCTAATATGCAGCAAAAAATGGCCCCTTGTAAAGTCAGTGGCCGAGTATTGGTGGTTGATGATTTACGAGATTTACGGGTGTTAGTTGGGCATATGATCTCTTCTGCTGGTGCAAAGGTTGATTATGCTGAACACGGTAAGCAAGCACTTGATAAAGTAACTAAAGCACAACAGCAAGGTGATCCGTACGACATTATATTTTTAGATATTCATATGCCGGTGATGGGGGGCAAAGAAACTACGATTGAACTTAGAAAAATGGGTTTTAAGGGTGCGGTAATCGCGCTTACTGCTGCCACGATGAAAGGTATACATAGCGAGTTATTGGCGCTGGGCTTTAACGATGTGATAGGCAAACCTGTTGATTCAAGCTTACTTTATCAGTGCTTAACTAATTACTCTATGGCGGCTAATAAGCCCGTTGATAAATTAGCGCAACCAGCGCGAGTAAAAAGTTGTGCGCGTTTTTTATTGGTTGAAGATGATGCAGATGCGGCGCAAATCACCCAGTTATTACTGGAAAGTTTAGGGGTTGAAACCGTTGTTGCAACTAGTTATGAGCATACTTTAGCAATTCTAAAAAATGACTCTCAATTTGATAAAGTGTTATTAGATATGCATTTGCCTGATGGCAGTGGCTTGGATTTAGCTCGTTATACAAAGCAGTATTATCCAGATTTAAAGCGAGTAATCGTCAGTGGTATACAGCCAGAACCGAAGCAAATTGAACTCCTTGAGATAGAGCAAGTATTACTTAAACCGATTAATTTAGCATTACTAACCCAACTTATTGAGGGTTAGTAATAATTGATTGACGGACGATCAGTTCTGGCTCAAATAATGTTTGTAACGGTAATTCACCCTTACCGTAAACTTTGCTTAAAATCCACTTTGCTGCCATTTTTCCTATATCATTAATTGGGTAGTTAATAGTCGTTAGTGGCGGGTAAATATGACGGGTAAAAAATACGTTGTCATAACCCATGATCGACAATTGTTCGGGAAGCTTAATGCTATATTCTCGGGCTGTGGCCATTGCACCAATGGCCATTTCATCATTAGCACAAATTAAAGCTGTAAAAGCGTGGTTACTTTCATGGAATAACTTAAAACCTGCCGAGCCGCTGGTTTCCATAAAATCGCCTTGATAAAGCAATTGTTCATTAAATTCTAAGTCAAATTCAGCGAGAGCCTGTTTATGGCCGGTTAAGCGATCCTGAGCATCTTTTTTCCAAAGTGGCCCGCTAATGTAAGCTATGTCACGATGGCCTTGCTCAAGGACATACTTGGTTGCTAAATATCCACCTTTGATATTATTTAAAACGATACACCGATCGGCAAGCTCTGGGATCAAACGGTTGATCAGTACAAAGGGGGTGCTGCCTTTACTCAGTTCTATCAAGTAGTCGTCGCTGATGGCTTCAACATGTAAAATCAAGCCATCACAATTGCGACTAATTAAAAACTCAATCCCTTGCTGTTCACGATCGGCATCACTGTGGCCTGCGGTAATAATGACGTGTTTACCTTGATTACGAAACGCATTTTCAATGTCGCTCATCATCGGTCCATAAAATGGCCCGTGTAGCTCAGAAACGAGCAAGCCTACGCTATTCGAGCAATTAGATGCGAGAGATTGTGCAATGGAATTAGGCCGGTAACCAAGCTGTGTCATCGCAACGGTTACCTTTTTTCGCGTTGCATCACTGACATTAGTATTATTATTCATTACCCTTGAAACGGTCGCTAATGAGACCCCAGCAAGTTTTGACACCTCATAAATGGTCGCCATGATATTCCTTGTTAAGTACTACTTCTTTGGGCTAAATCAGCGTTTATTTTCTCTAAGGTATTATTATCAAGAATATACCTTTTCATGATCAACGCGACAAGTACACTACCAATTGCAGGAAACAGTGTAAACGAGGTTAAAATACCGGCTTTAGTTGCTTCATTAAGCTCAGTGTTAGCCTGATAGCCATAGTAAGCCAGTAACCAACCAGCAATAGCTCCGCCCAGTGCAAGGCCTAGTTTAATAAAGAACACCACGCTTGCATAGACCAAGCCAGTTAGCCGATGGCCATTTTGCCATTGTCCGTAGTCAATTGCATCTGCCATTTTTGCCCATAACAATGGAGTTGCCATTTGGGTGAAAAAACACCATAAAAAATAGACTGCAAACGCGAGCACTAATTGGTCGTCAGATAAGAAAAATGCAAAACAGCTTATGGCCGCAGAGATGTATTGGAGATATATATATGCTGCTTTTTTATCAACCCGTTTACTCAGTGGTTGTGCGCAGGCGCAGCCAAGGATATTACCGATCATTCCCAAGGTAACAAATTGCGTAACTAAGTCGGCTTCACCAAGAACATATTTTACGTAATAAATTGCTAAAGTCGTACGCAGCACCATACTCGTGAGCAGCATAATGGCAGCACCACAGAGTATTTTAAAAGGACCGTTTTGCCACAACGTTGCCATTTGTGCTTTGAGGCTAAGGGTTTGTTGCTGTGGTGCAACCACGCGTTCTTTAGTAAAGCGAAAGCAGGTCAAAAATAATATCACACCGAAACAGCTCATCAGTAACATAGTAAGCTGATAGCCAAGAGCATTATCGCCTTTACCAAACCAGCTTACTAATGGCAATGTGCAAGCACTGACGAGTAAGCCACCGAGCATACCAAATACAAAACGATAAGATTGAATGGATACGCGTTCACTCGGATCGCGACTTAGTACTCCACCCAAAGCTGAATAAGGAATATTAATTGCGGTATAAACCAGCATTAATAGCGTATAGGTGACAAACGCGTAGATGACTTTTCCTGTCGCGTTTAAATCTGGTGTGGTAAAAGTAATTACACTAACCAGCCCAAACGGGATCGCGAGCCACAATAGGTAAGGCCGGTAGCTACCATATTTGGTTCGGGTTGCATCGGTGAGCGCCCCCATTAACGGATCGGTGATTGCATCAATAACTCGCACCACTAGGAACAGAGTACCAACGATGGCCGGAGAAATACCAAATATATCGGTATAGAAAAAAGTTAAAAATAGCATCACGGTTTGAAAAATGATGTTACTTGCAGTATCACCTAAGCCATAGGCTATTTTTTCTTTTCTAGTTAGCATAATTGGCACTCATGTTGTTATTATTTTTTGCGCTGTGTGAGCAATGCGCGATATTGTATTGCGCTCTCTTTTAGTATGCGTTGCTGGTTTTCATAATCAACATAAACGAGACCAAAGCGTTTTTCATAGCCGTATGCCCATTCAAAGTTATCCATTAAGCTCCATGCAAAATAGCCTTGTATATCAACCCCTTGCTCAACTGCGTCATGCACTGCATTGAGGTGGCTATGATAATAACTAACGCGCTCTGTATCGAGTACTTGGCCATCTCGTAGTGTATCTGCCATGGCCGCACCATTTTCAGTTACATAAACTTTAGGTAGTTGGTATAGCTCATTTAATGATACTAACAACTCAGTTAAACCTTGTGGATAGACTTCCCAGCCCATGTCAGTCACAGCTATGTTGTTGATTTGTGCTTCGGCAAACCAGTTATCATCAGTGTTTTTGTAGTGTATGCGGGTATAGTAATTAACGCCAATAAAGTCGATTTTTTGACTGATTATCGCCATATCATTAGCAGCTATATGGGGTTGCACTTCACTACTGAGGCTATTTAAAAGCGCCGGATACTGACCTTCTAAAACTGCTTTGATATACCACTGATTGTGATATTGATCGGCTAATAATGCTGCTTGTGTATCGTTTTCTGTCATTGGATAAGCTGGGCTGAAGTTAAGAACAATACCAGCTTCTATATTAGGGCAATTGGCGCGCAGTACTTGCATGGCAAGACCATGGGCTAACAATAAATGATGAGCCGCCTGACGACCTGCTTGTTGGCTTTTAATACCGGGTGCATGTACACCCACTTCATAGCCTAAATAGGCACTGCAAAAAGGTTCATTTAAAGTCGCATAAGAGTCAACTAAACCTGTCAACTGCTTGGTAACTAAATCAGTATAGTGAGCAAATGCATAGGCGGTGTCACGGTTTAACCAGCCACCGTTATCTTCCAAGTGTTGGGGTAGATCCCAGTGATATAAGGTGACATAGGTCTTGATATTGCGTGCTTTTAAAGCCGTTAATAAATCACGATAAAAGCCAATGCCTTGCTGATTAATACTGCCATCTTGATGCAATACGCGCGGCCATGAAATTGATAATCGGTACGCATCAACGGCTAAGTCAGCAATCATTGCGATATCTTGTTGCCATAGTTCAACATGGTTACAGGCTGTATCGCCATTGCTATTGTCGGTGATAGCCCCTGGTTGGTCACAAAAAGTATCCCAAATAGATGTCAGGCGTGCGTTGCGAGCTCCCTCAATTTGAAATGAGGCTGTGGCTACACCAAAGGTAAACTGAGGTTTAAGTAGCGCAGAGCTAGGCGGCAGAGAAATAGTTTTAAACACGATTAGGTGCATCCTTTAACATTCAGTTTTGGCAATTACTTTTACATTAAGCGCAGCATAGTTATTAAAATGGAAGCGCTTACAGAATATTTGTAAATAAATTGCTAATTTCGATTTATATGATATAAATGTAAGCGCTTACATTTTATGTTGCAACTATTATTTGCTTTTTTTAAGTAATGAAAAAGTACTTTAATAAACGTAACGAACTGATAATTAAAATAATTAGAGAGTTTAATATGGCAAACGTCACACACAATTTGGCAACGAATGAACATAGCCTACAACCAATGGGCAAACAAACGTTTGCTTTAACGTCGTTGACCACCTTATTTTTTATGTGGGGGTTTATTACGTGTCTAAACGATATTCTGATCCCCTATTTAAAAGGGATGTTTTCACTCAATTATACCCAAGCGATGTTAATCCAATTTTGTTTCTTTGGGGCTTATTTTGTGATGTCGATACCCGCTGGTAAGTTGGTGAGTAAAATAGGTTATCAATTTGGTATTGTGGTGGGCTTGGTGGTGGCAGCGGTTGGTTGTGCATTATTCTATCCCGCAGCCGTAGCGCATGTTTATGAGCTGTTTTTATTGGCGCTATTTGTACTGGCCTCGGGGATTACCATCTTACAAGTGTCAGCCAATCCATACGTAAGCGTACTTGGCGCTGCAAAAACAGCGTCGTCGCGTTTAACCATGACCCAAGCATTTAATTCGTTAGGTACTACGGTTGCGCCAATCTTTGGTGGCTGGCTTATTCTAACCGAAGTCAGCCAAGCAACCGCAGAGCAAGTTAAACTTCCTTATCTAATGCTTTCAGCAAGCTTGCTGGTACTTGCGGTTATTTTTGCTTTTTTAAAATTACCTAAACTTGGCAAAGCAGCAGATGCTGAGAGTGAAAATCAATATGTTGAGAACTTTATTGATTTAGGTAGTGTTTGGCAGTATCGCCATTTAATTTTAGGAGCCATTGGCATTTTTGTTTATGTCGGTGCTGAAGTCGCAATCGGCAGCTTTTTAGTAGGCTTTTTAACCTTAGATCATATTGCGGGTTTTACTGAGCAGCAAGCAGCACATTATATTAGTTATTACTTCGCTGGCGCCATGATAGGTCGCTTTATTGGTGCTGCCATCATGCAAAAACTCAATGCCGGTAAGGTATTGGCATGTCATGCACTACTTGCCATGGTACTGGTGTTAATGGCGATGACAGGACAAGGGGCATTAGCAATGTGGGCTATTTTGTTGGTCGGATTATGTAACTCAATTATGTTCCCAACCATCTTCAGTTTAGCCCTACAAGGCCTTGGCAAATATACCTCTCAGGGTTCAGGTATTTTATGCTTAGCTATTGTCGGTGGTGCAATTATTCCATTATTACAAGGCGTCCTAGCTGACAATTTTGGTGTGCAATTAGCACTATTACTGCCGATCGGCTGCTATTTATATATTACTTACTTTGCGCTATTTGGCTCAAAAGTAACAACCTCAACTCGTCATTGATAACTAGGTGGACAACATGACAATAACAAAACCACGTACTCTTTTGGTAATGATGATTGCAGCAATGGCGATGAATGGCTGTTCGCAATCAGAACAAACAGCAGCGACCAATGATATTTGGCCGATGATCAAAAGCGGTGTTAAAGACGATGCCAATATGGAGCAAAAAATTGCTGACTTGCTCGGCTCAATGAGCTTAGAACAAAAAATAGCCCAGATGATCCAACCTGAAATTCGCGATATTACAGTGGAAGATATGCGTCAATATGGTTTTGGTTCTTACCTTAATGGCGGTGGGGCTTTTCCTAATAATAATAAACATGCCACGGCTGCTGATTGGATTGAACTAGCCGAAAAAATGTACCAAGCATCAGTAGATGATTCCCTTGATGGTAGCCGTATCCCAACTATGTGGGGAACCGATGCAGTTCATGGTCATAATAATGTTATTGGTGCGACGTTATTTCCACACAATATCGGTTTAGGTGCGGCTAACAATCCACAATTGATTGAAAAAATTGCTGCAGCGACCGCGCAAGAAGTGATGGTAACCGGTATAGATTGGGTGTTTGCACCTACCGTTGCTGTGGTACGAGATGACCGCTGGGGCCGCACTTATGAAGGGTATTCAGAAGATCCACAAATTGTTAGAGATTATTCAGCCGCAATAGTAAAAGGCTTACAAGGCGCAGTTGATCAAGACTTTTTATCAGATAGACGGGTGATCAGTACGGTTAAGCATTTTATTGGTGATGGTGGTACACAAGGCGGTGATGACCAAGGTAATAATATTACCAGCGAAGCAGAGTTATTTACCATTCATGCGCAAGGTTATGTGGGAGGCTTAGGTGCTGGAGCACAAACAGTTATGGCGTCGTTTAATAGCTGGCATGGCGAAAAAATCCATGGCAGTAAATATCTCTTAACTGATGTGCTAAAAGGCAAAATGGGTTTTGATGGCTTTGTTGTGGGTGATTGGAATGGTCATGGACAAATTCCTGGTTGTACCAATGGAAACTGTGCACAAGCCGCTAATGCCGGCCTTGATGTATACATGGTGCCTACTGATGCATGGAAGCCACTTTATGAAAACCTTATCGCACAAGTTAACAATGGCACAATTGCGCAATCACGAATTGATGATGCGGTAACGCGTATTCTGAGAGTAAAAATGCGTGCGGGTTTATTTGATAAACCAAGTCCTGCAAATCGTCCACTTTCAGGAAAAACAGAGGTCATTGGTAGTGCTGAACATCGTAAAATCGCAAAACAAGCAGTTCGCGAATCTTTAGTACTCCTAAAAAACAAACAACAGTTACTGCCGCTTTCGCCAAAAGCAAATGTGTTAGTAGCCGGTCTAGGTGCTGATAATATCGGTATGCAATCTGGCGGTTGGAGCATTACTTGGCAAGGTACGGGGAATCAAAATAGCGATTTCCCAGGTGGCACGTCGATTTTGGATGGTATTGAACACACTGTTAAGCAAGCGGGCGGGCAAGTTCAGCATGACTTAAACGGTGAGTTCAATACTCGTCCAGATGTCGCTATTGTAGTATTTGGTGAGCAACCTTACGCAGAAGGCAATGGGGATTTAGATAATCTTGAATATCAGCGGGGTAATAAAACGGATTTAGCGCTACTGCGAAAATTAAAGCAAGCCGGTATTCCCGTTGTATCATTATTTATTAGCGGCCGCCCAATGTGGGTAAACGCAGAACTTAATGCCAGTGATGCGTTTGTCGCGACGTGGTTGCCAGGTAGCGAAGGGGATGCAATTAGCGATGTGTTATTTGCAAATGTAGATGGCTCAGTAAATCATGATTTTAAAGGCAAGCTGTCGTTTTCTTGGCCGAATAACCCAGTTGATAACGAAAATCGTGGTGATAAAGATTATTCGCCATTATTACCGTATGGTTTTGGCTTAACTTATTCAGATAAAAACACCTTGCAAGATGATCTTGTTAAGCAAACAGGAATATCACAGCAGCTTGATGATTTAGTATTGTTTGAGCGCGCGGTTAAAGCGCCATGGAGTCTGCATTTACAAAGTGGTGAGCAGCAAAAAGTGATGGCAAGTAGTCGCGAATCAATCGGAGCTGTTAGCGTTAAAACCTTTGATAAAGACGTTCAAGAAGATGCGCGTGCAATTACCTTCAGCGGCGATGAACTAGCAGCAGTGCGTTTAAGTGCGGCATTCCCATCTGATTTACGTTCGTTTGTTGAAAAAGCAGGGCAATTACAAATGCAAATTAAGGTTGAGCAAAGTGCCGATGCCCCGCTTTGGCTTGGTATGCAATGTGGTGATGATTGCCAAGGTAAATTGGATATTGCTAAGCAGCTAAATGCAACCAACGAATGGCAGACTTTAAACATTGATTTACGGTGTTTTGCACAGCAAGGTGTTAATTTAGGTCAAGTATTTTCACCTTGGCAGTTAAGTACAGCTGCGCCATGGCAGGTATCGATTGCGAAACTCAACATCACCAGCGAGCATGTATCTACTGAGGTTATTTCATGCCAGTAATGCCTTTGTTAGGCTTAACACCACTGACATCGATCTAGATAAATAGCAATACGAAGTTAATTGCCAATAAACGTCATAAAAAGTAGTCTAGGCTGCTTTTTATTGAATAGGAAAGATCGAAATGAAACCAGTGAATCCATCAAAAGTCATTTGTATTGGTCGTAACTATGCTGCGCATATTGCTGAGCTTGGTAATCAAGAGGCAGACGAAATGGTGGTGTTTTTAAAGCCGCCAAGCGCGATAACAAATACCTTAATGTGTACTCATAAGGATGAGCAATTACATTTTGAGACTGAAATTTGTTTTCAAGTTAACAATGGCTGTTTAGCTGCTGTGGCGGTGGGACTGGATTTAACTAAGCGAGATTTACAGAGTAAATTAAAAGCCAGCGGTTTACCGTGGGAACGCGCGAAAGCCTTTGATGGCTCTGCATTGTTTAGTGAGTTTGTACAAATAGACGAACAAGCTATTGAGCATTTAAGCTTAACCTTACTGATAGATAATAAGGTGCGACAACAAGGCGGCGTTGAGTTAATGCTTTATAAACCTGCGGTTATTTCAGCCCAAGTTAGTGAGTTTATGACTTTAATTGATGGCGATATTATTATGACTGGCACACCTGCAGGGGTAGGAGCTGTGAACGCAGGAAGTAAATTTATTGCTCAGTTACACTTGGGCTCAGACTTATTGGTTCAGCAAGAGTGGTTGGCTGAGTAAGTTTTAATATCTGTTGTTGATATTGTTGATCGAACTCTGCAAAGGTATTTTCAAGCAATACACGCTGTGTTTGCTGGTACTTTGCAGACGGCAGTATGCTATTTGTTAGCACTCGATTTATTTTTTTTAAAGCATTATTAGCAAAATTATTAGGGGCATTGGTTGAGCAGCCAATCGCACCTAAAACCAGCTTATCGGCGTGATCGGCAATAGGTAAGGTTACTACATTATCAAATTCGCTGAAGCGGTTGTAGTAATCGGCTAAAAAAGGATAGTCGATAGTGTAATCAATATACCCATGATTGAGCCGATTGATCACCGAGCTGCTTTCGTTTTCACTGTTCCAACTTAATGATGTATTTTGGTCGCTTTTAGTATTTCGAGCGATGGTATTTAACTCTGGAGTAAATTTACGCGCAGCGGATTGACCAAAAATAAATTTATTATCTGTCAGTAGTTTAACTAAATTTATCGGTGAACTGTGTTGTTGGCTAATTACTTTCGCTGTTTTAGCTGAGGCAATGATAGCAAATGGTGGGTACACCGTTGTTGGCACCGAATAGATCACTCGCGGGGTGTTAACTTTACGGTGGATCATACAAGGGTAACATGCTTGTTGACCTTCATCGAGGTACTTGCCTATACGTTTTTGCGGCAACATTTCGCGGGTATGCTCTATATCGGGTAACTCAATGATGAGCTGTTCGACTAAGTAATCACATAAGCCTCCATCTGGAGTTTGCGCTGTTTTAGCCAGATGAAAAGGCGCCGCATCACTTTGGAGCCAAGTTATGTGAGTTACTTCATCGGTATTATTAGCAAGTACATAGGTGCTTGAAAAAAAATAAAATAATGTAACGAAGTAATAGACAATACGCATAGCTATATTTACTTTATCCGCTAACAATTTAAATCGAGTATACAATAACTAATATTTTGCGCTACTAAAGGATGGTAAATTATTGCATTAAGTTAATTTTTTAATGCTTTAGTGGTGTTTTTTTGATTCACTATTTGTGAGTAGGTTGTTTTTCAAGTGTTTTAATCTGGTGGAAAGCCCAAGCATTGATAATGATTGGGCTTTATTGATTAAAATGGCATTGGGTATTGCTTAAATACATTACCAATATCAGTTAAAGCTTGTTCGCTTAATTCGATGTTGAACGCGGCAATGTCATCTTTTAGTTGTACTAAGCTGGTTGCACCAATAATTGAAGAAGTAACACCATCAACTTGGTCACACCATGCAAGCGCTAATTGTGCTGGGGTTATTTGGTATTGCTGGGCAATTTCAACATAGTGGCTGATTGCTTGTTGCGATTGTGCTGTGTCACGGAATAAACCATTACGCTGCACCAGTGTCCAGCGGCTACCATCGGGACGTGCGCCATTTAAATATTTTCCACTTAACATACCGCCTGCTAAGGGTGACCAAGGTAAATAAGCAATATCTTCGTGAATACATTGCTCTATTAGATAAGGCCAATCTTTAGCGTGTAATAAACTAAATTCATTTTGAATAGAGACCATGCGCGGTAAATTGTGTTGTTCACTTAATCGTAAAAATTGGCTAATACCCCATGGCGTGTCGTCAGAGAGACCACAATGTTTAATTTTACCAGCTTTAACACAGTCGTTTAAACCTTCAAGAATATCGAGCATACCCGCTGTGTGTTGCTCTGTATTGGCGTCACTAAAACGGATCATACCTGGCCATTGTTTGCTAAAGTGCGGTGATTGACGATTCGGCCAATGTAGTTGGTATAAATCAATTACATCGGTTTGTAGGCGTTTTAATGACTCGTCAACTGCATGAACGACTGCTTGACGAGTAATATCGCCGCCATCGCGTATCCAAGCTAGGCCATTGCCAGCAATTTTAGTGGCGAGCACAATATCGTCTCGCTTACTTGGATTACGCGCTAACCAATTACCGATAATTTGCTCTGTTTTTCCGTACGTATCTGGAGTGGGAGGGATGGCATACATTTCTGCAGTATCAATGAAGTTTACGCCATGCTCTAAGGCATAAGCAATTTGCTCATCAGCATCTGCTTGATTATTTTGTACGCCCCACGTCATGCTGCCTAAGCATACACGAGACACATTGAGACCACTGCTACCAAGTGGGTTGTAACGCATAATGATTCCTTACTTTTATGATTCTCGGCTGTACTTATGTAATGCAGCCAATAATGGCTCACTTAATTGTGCTTTCTTACCCGTTTTAAAATTAAACATCACCACTTGCGATGACCCTAATGTAGTCAAGGCATTTTGCGCTTGGCTAAATACTCTGTAGTGCATCATAAAACGGTCTTTTTGAATATCACTGATGGTAACGCCTACCAACACTGTATCAGGAAATGTGACAGGGCGTTTATAACGCGCGTTATTTTCACTGATCACAGGACCAATACCTGTTGTTTGTAAATCTTCGAGTAAATTTATTTGATTAAAAAAATCAATTCGAGCAGTTTCAAAATAACGAAAATACACCACATTATTGACATGTTGTAAGGCATCCATTTCTCCCCAAGCAACATTAATTGCTGTATGGATAGGATGTTGTTCTATGAATGATTGCATATTCGACAGCTCTTTAAAGTAAAAACGTAGATTAGCAATTGGTGCTGTTTAGCTCAAGATAATTAGGAAAACAGTGAAAATGTGCTAGTTTTAGTAGTTCACGGTTACGTAAATGAATACTTTAATCTGATTTAAAGGAGCTAATTATGAATACAGTGACAGCAAAAATAATGAAACGCTTAGCGCTACTGGTGGTGATCTGTTTGGCATTAGTTTGTTATGCGATGGGCAATGCTTCTGGGATGGTGATACTAATCGTAGTTGGTTTTATTTTAGAAGGTGCTTTTTGGTTATTCGGTGCGAGGTTATTTAATCGTAAAAAATCTTCACAGCAAGAATCATCGAGCTGATGACTTGCTAATAAATCAAACTTAATGAATAATAACTGTTCATTTGTACAGTGCTTGGTTTGAGGAATGAAAAAGTTTATTCATATTGACATGGATTGCTTTTACGCAGCGGTCGAAATGCGCGATAACCCCGCGCTTGCTAATGTACCTTTGGCAATTGGTGGCAATAGTCGCCGTGGAGTGCTCTCTACAGCAAATTACATCGCCCGCGAATACGGTGTGCGATCTGCGATGTCTAACTACCGTGCTAAACAATTATGCCCAGATTTAGTGATTGTACCAGGGCGTATGCAAGTTTATAAACAAGCCTCTTCGCAAATTCGTGCTGTATTTAAGCACTATACCGATCTTATAGAGCCTCTTTCTTTAGATGAAGCTTACCTTGATGTGACTGACAGTAATGCATGCCATGGTAGTGCGACCTTAATGGCAGAGCAGATCCGCGCCGATATTTTTGCAGCCACCGGTTTAACTGCTTCGGCTGGAATTGCGCCGATAAAATTTATTGCCAAAATTGCCAGTGATGAAAATAAACCGAATGGTCAATTTGTAGTATTGCCTGAGCAAGTGGATGACTTTTTAGCGCAATTACCTTTGGGTAAAATACCCGGGGTCGGTAAGGTTACCCTTGAAAAACTCAATTTAAAAGGCTTATACACCGGTGCTGATGTGCGCGCTAAAGGGGTTAATTGGATGCAGCAACACGTTGGTAACTTTGGGGTCTCGCTGTATCAAAAATGTGCCGGTTTACATATTGGTAAAGTATCCACAGAACGTACCCGTAAATCGCTCAGTGTTGAGCATACCTACGAATATAATAAAACCAGCTTACAAGCGTGTTTAGATCAATTGCCAATATTATTGGCTGAGCTTCAACGTCGATTAACAAAACAGCAATTAGAGCAACGTATAAATAAACTCAGTGTCAAAGTGAAGTTTGCTAATTTTGTGGTTACATCGGCCGATCAAACTTGCCACCGACTTGATGAAACTATCTTGGCTGAGCTGCTGAGCAAAGCATATCAACGTGGCTTGCAGCAGCCAGTGCGGTTACTCGGTGTAGGAGTCGGTGTTAAAAATGAACCGCAGCAACATCTACAGCTGAGTATATTAGATTAAGATACTGCGCGCTATTTGCTTCAATAAATGATAAGTGGGCAGTGAGTAACTGCTGTATTTTACACTGTAACTCCAAGTTGCCAGCGTTATGTTAGCTCGTCGTACATTGCTGGCAATAGCTATTTAAATCAATGATAATAAGCTCCTACGTATTTTGACAACAGGACCTTTTTTTATGGCATATCCTCACGCAGTTGCAGCCCCGCAATTAGATAACGCAAAACATGATGCGCTTATTATTATTGCCGATAATTTTTCTGAGTTAGACGATCCGAATCTAAGCCAAGCTATTAAAGCGCAAATGGCGGTTGATGCACGTATTGGTAAGCAAGTCACGCTGCTTGTTGTTGATTCTAAACGGGTAATTTTAGCGCCGACAGGTCCATTAAATCGTGATTATGACGATGTACGTCGTTATTTTGATGCAGCTAAATTGGCTATCAATGAAGCTAAAGCATCAGGCAGTACAAAACCTGCTATTTACTTACCACAAGCAAGCCAAGATAGCCGTTATCAGTATGCCTTAGAAGTTGCTTATCTTGGTGCTTGCCAAGCGTTGTGGCAGCCGCTTGAGGCACGCGAGTTTCATGGTGAAAGCATTGAACCGATCACTCAAATAGCCTTGTTTGGTGCTAATGAGCAAACAATTAAAGCGGTGAATGCCATTGCCGCAGGGCAGTATGCTGCTCGTGATTTATGTGGCACTGAGCCTGAGCGTATGGCGCCACCACGTTTTGCTGATTACTGTGTAGATTTATTTAAAGGCAGCAAGGTCAATGTTGCAGTGATTGCAGATATTGCCACGATTGATAAAGAGTACCCGATGATGAGTACCGTAGCTCGCGCTTCATATGCGGTTGAGCGTCATCACCCTCGGGTTGTAAAACTTGAATATGTACCAGAGGGCGAAGTAACACGTACCTTAATGTTTGTCGGTAAAGGCTTAGTATATGACACCGGTGGTGCCGATTTAAAAGTGGGCGGGCATATGGCCGGTATGAGCCGTGATAAAGGCGGCGCAGCCTCTGTTGCTGGTTTTATGAAATCAGTGGCAGACTTTCAACCACAAGGCGTTAAAGTTATTGCTTACTTAGCAGTAGTTCGTAACTCAATTGGTTCTGATTGTTTTGTACCAGATGAAATTATTACTAGCCGTGAGGGCGTACGTGTTCGCATCGGTAATACGGATGCAGAAGGGCGCTTAGCTATGGGGGATTTACTCAGCGAGATGAAAGATTTAGCAAAAGGAGAAGTTAATCCTGAAATCTTTACGGTCGCAACGTTAACCGGACATGCAGCTCGTGCAATGGGACCTTACAGTGCATACGTTGAAAATGGCCCTGCACGTGCGGCTAATATTTCTCGTAAGCTGGCTGACAGTGGTGACTTATGGGCTGATGGTGCAGAAGTTTCTCGCAGCCGTCGCGAAGACTATGATTTTATTAAACCGCGTACTTTAGCTGATGACGTATTATCAAGTAACAATGCAGCATCAGCAGTTACCGCACGTGGTCATCAGTTCCCTATGGCATTTTTAGCTATTGTTGGTGGCCTTGATAAGCATGGTTGTGAGTCAGCACAGCCTTTACCTTATGTGCATATGGATATTGCCGGTAGTGGTGTTGAAGGTGGTGATTGGCAGCACGGTAAACCAACTGCAGCAGGCCTAAGCAGTTTATTTGCTCGTTACTGCTTATAATAAGCAGTATTAAATACAACAGCCCCGTCATATAAAATGACGGGGCTTTTTTGTAATTTGTTTTTGTTAATTAATCTAATTTAAAGCGATTAACCACATCAGTTAGCTGTTGGCTACTGTGTTTAAGATTATCGCTCGCACCAGAAAGTTGTGATGTATTGGCCAGAGACTGTTCGGTTGATTGCGATAGTTCATTAATTCGCAAATTGACTTCATCCGCAGCACTTGATTGTTGCTCAGTCGCACGGGCTATTTGACCATTCATATCGGTGATCACTGACACCAGACGTTCAATTTCAGTTAATGAGGTATTGGCAGATCCGGCTTGTTGTACTGTGCTGGTGGATAATTGTTGGCTAGCTGTTACCGCCTCTACGGCCGCCTTTGCGCCTTTTTGTAATTTGGCTATCATCGCCTGAATTTCGTCTGTACTCTTGCCTGTGCGACTTGCAAGAGTGCGTACTTCATCAGCTACAACGGCAAACCCCCGGCCTTGTTCGCCAGCACGTGCCGCTTCGATTGCAGCATTGAGTGCCAGTAAATTGGTTTGCTCCGCAATACCGCGTATCACGTCTAGTACCGATCCTATATTATTACTTTCTTGAGCTAAATCAGCGGTAACTTGACTCACAATCTCAATATTTTTGGACAGTGTTTCTATGGCTTGAATTGTTTTAGCAACGACTTCTTTACCTTCAGATGCATTCACCGCGGCTTGGTTAGCGGCTTGTTCAGCCGCTTCGGCATTGCGACTTACATCATGAATTTGGTGGGTCATTTGCTCCATTGCTGCAGCGACTTGCGTTGAGCTATCGTTTTGCAGTTCAATAAAAGAATGATTGGTTTTACTCGCATCATCCACTGTTTGGGCATGCTGGTTAACATCATTGGCATTATTTGCCACTTGTTTAAGTGACTCACGCATTTTGGTAGTAAATAAATTAAAGTGGCGAGATAACCGTGATACCTCATCATTACCATTTTCATCTAAGGTTTGGGTTAAATCCCCTTCACCTTGAGAGATACTTTTCATCATATTTGCAGCAAGCCGAGTTGGTAATAAAATACTTCTGGCGATTAAGTAACTTAAACTAATTAATAGCAAAATAATCACTGCGGCATTGAGAATAACTAAATTCCGTAAGCTGGCAAAAGCCTCATCAATAGTATCAATATAGACACCTGAACCGACTATCCATTGCCATGGGGTAAAACCTTTCACATAGGCTATTTTATCAACTGGCTGATCTTTGCCTGGTTTAGGCCATTTGTAAGGGATAAAACCTTCACCACTTTGCTTAACTATTTTAACCATTTCAACAAATAACGGTACGCCATCGGGGTCTTTACTGTTGCTGAGTGATTTACCGTTTAACTCTGGTTTAAAAGGGTGCATAACCATGGCTGGCTGAAAATCATTGATCCAGAAGTAATTGTCATTGTCATAGCGAATACTAGCTATCGTAGTTAGTGCACCTTGTTGGGCTTGTTGCTCGGTGAGTTCGCCGCTTTGTTGTAATGAATGATAATGGGTAATAACACTATAAGCAGCTTCAACCAGATTTTTTGTTTTCGTATATTGGCCTGCTTTGAGTGAACTATATTGCTGAGTTAAACTGGTAATACTTAAAAAAAGTAAACCAACAACGACCAAACTTACCAAGATAGCTAAGCGCTGAAAAATAGTAAAACGGCGTAGGTACGACATAAAAAATCCTTTAGAAGTGCTCGCAGTAGGCGCGCATATATTAAGCGTAGTAAATATTACTTTAAAATCTAGTTAACTGTCCCTTGTTTTGGTCTAAATTATTTTAAATAAATAGGATTATCATTAAGTCAAAAAAAAGGCCGATTTTTCAATCAGCCTTTAGTCTAACTTGGGGAGTCAATACTGACTTACTCTACATCAAAATGACGATTAAAGAAGTTAGTGATTGTTTGATGCAAGTGAGTTTGCACTTGTTTACCCCGTAAGCTGTGCTTGGAACCTGGGTAAGTCATCATTTCAAATTGCTTTTCGTTATCTTGCAATTGTTTGAATAACTTAGTGGCATGGGTAAACAATACGTTATCGTCGGCCATACCATGGTAGATCATTAATGGCCCTTTCAAGCCATCTGCGTATGGAAATACCGCACTGTCTGCATAGCCTTTGGCATTTGTATCAGGATGTCCTAAATAACGCTCGGTATAGTGAGTATCATACAGTGCCCAATCAGTCACTGGCGCTCCAGATACGCCTGCTTGAAAATAATCACCAGCTTTAAACATGGTCATTAATGCCATATAGCCACCGTAACTGTGACCATAAATACCAATGCGTTGTGGGTCAACATAATCAAGCGTACGTAAAAATTCGACGCCTTTTATTTGATCAGCCACTTCAACCACACCTAAATGTTTGTAAATGGCATCTTCAAACTTTTTACCACGATTATACGAACCACGATTATCTAATTGGAATACCACATAACCTTGCTGTGCCATATATTGGAAATATAAGTTTTTGCTGCGCCAACTATTGGTTACGCGTTGTGCATGTGGGCCGCCATAGACATTGACAAGAACAGGGTGCTTTTTACCATCATTTACCGTTGCAGGTTTAAATAAACGATAGTGCATCACTTGACCATCATCAGCAGTCAAAGTGCCATATTCAGGCTCAGCTAGATCAGCAAGATAAGGGGTCAGTGGATGGTTTTCATCAAGTTTATTTTGCTCTAACCAAGTAACAAATTCACCGTTTACTTTACGCAGTGCCGCTGAGTTTGGTTTGTTAACCGATGAACTGTTATCAATAAAAGTTTTACTGTCTTTTGCCATTACCACATTGTGATAAGCACCTTGCTCCGTGATACGTTTAATATCGCCCTTTTTAAACAGTGGAACACTGTATAGCTGGCTTTCCAAAGGCGTGTCTTTGCGTCCGGCAAAGTAGACAATGCCTTTTTTCTCATCAATACCTTTTAAGCTATCAACCACCCAGTCACCATCGGTGATCTGACGCACTAACTTACCATTGGTACGATATAGATATAAATGCTTAAAGCCATTGCGCTCAGAGGCCCAAACAAAATGTTTTTTATCTTTCAAAAACTGTAGATCAAAATGTAAGTTGATCCAGCTATCACTAGTTTCTGTTAAGGCTACTTTTTGCTCTGTAGTTTCGCTGTTATAAAAGCGCAATTCTAAGTTGTGCTGTGAGCGGTTTTGCCACTGATACGATAGCGTTTTATCATCTTCTAACCATTTTGCACGGGCAATGTAAATGTCTTCATCTTTACCTAAATCAACCCAATCAGTTTTTTGATTATCAAGCTTAACCACACCAAGTTGAATTTTTACATTATTAGTGCCGGTAAATGGGTAGCGTTGGTTAAACAGTTTCACTTCATCAGCGTAAATTTCATTGCGGATAGCTTCTTTAACTGGGCTTTCGTCAATGCGAGTGAAGGCTATTTTTGATTCATCACCAGACCACCAATAACCTGTCATTCGGCCCATTTCTTCTTGCGCGACAAACTCCGCCATGGCGTTTTTGATCACACCGCCGCCATCTTTACTCAGCTGAATTTCTTTACCTGATTTAAGATTTAGCGCATAAAGATTTTGTTCACGGACAAACGAGACAAAGTTTCCTTTTGGTGAAAAGCGTGCGTCGGTTTCAAATGCCTCAGTATCGGTCAGTTTACGGCTTTTTCCTGCTCCTAGCTCGTAATAATAGAGGTCACCATTAAGTGGAAATAACAAGGCTTTACCGTCTTTAGACCATTTGTATTCTAAAATACCTTTACCAAAAATACGTTGGCGCTCACGGCGTGCTTTTTCTTCGTCAGAGAGGTTTTCAGGGCCTGAAAAAAGTTTGGCAGAGTCGACTAAAATACGATTTTTGTTATCTTTTAAATTATATTCCCACAAATCATAACGGTTGTAATCGTCGCTTTTACCTTGCAGGTAGGTAACTCGGCTACCGTCTGGTGAAAACTTAAGCTGTACAGGTGCTTTACCCGCTAAACTTGGATCATCAAAAATACGTTCTAAAGTAAGAGGCTTCGCTTGCACTGTGATGGCTGTTGCCACCAAAGGTAGCAAGTATGAGAGGTGTTTAATTTTTTTTAACACGTGTTTACCTTCGCTCGAATAAAAACTGCAACGATGGTAAAGCCAAGCGTGGGCAACTGCAACTAAATGCTATAAAGTAGCGAAAATGTAATGCACTTAATTTGTAAGGAATAAAAATGACCGTTGAATTCTCTTTAGCTCCAGAACTTGTACGTGATTGTATTGAACTGGCCGATTGGCCATTATGCAAAGTGTTACTTATGAATGATAGTCAATACCCGTGGTTTATTTTAGTGCCTCGTAAAGCGAATTTAAAAGAGAGCATTGATCTAAGCGAGTCTGAACAGGTATTGCTAATGCAAGAGTCAGCGAAGTTAAGTCGGCTACTCAAAGAGGTACTTAACCCAGATAAACTTAATGTCGCAGCGCTTGGTAACATGGTTCCACAGTTACATATTCATCATATTGCTCGCTATAAAACCGATGTCGCATGGCCTGCGCCAGTATGGGGTAAATATCCCGCAGTGCCTTATAGTGAAGAGCAATTGGCACGTTTAAAAACACATTTTTAATCGTGGTTGAGTGTTTACATAATAGAGTTTGATCACAGTATTATGATTTTTCGTTGGGTAAAAATAGACTATGCTTAGGGTCACTAAATCGTGGCTGTTTATTACACTCAGTATATAGGGATTGCAAACTAACTGATGAAAGCTTTTGTATTGTTTACCTTGCTAAGTGTATTTTCGCATCACAGTGCTGCAAATACATTTTACTTTGTTGGTACCACCTTTCCGTCGGTACTTGAAAAAAATGAACAAGGTCAAATAGAAGGCTTAGGCGCCGACATCGCAGGTGAAATTTGCCTGCGTTTAGGTTGCCAAATTAAAATTGATATTTTGCCTTTTAAACGGGCGCTAAAAATGGTTGAGCTTGGTAAGGCTGATGCATTTATAGGTCCTTATAAGTCGGCTATTAGAGAGCAGTATATGGTTTATAGTGAGGCTGCTTTCTATCAAGACCCGCTGGTTTTTTATGTCAAAAATAGTAATGAATTTCAGTGGCATAATAATTTAGAGACATTAAAAGAGTTATCGATAGGGTTAACCCTAGGTTGGAACTATAGTGACGATTTTGAGCGATATAAAAGTCAGTTAGAAATTTCTGAAGTGGGCACTGTTGAAGCCAGTTTTTTGCAATTAATTCATGACCGTGTCGATATTATAGTGACTCATCCAAGAGCCGCACAGCCCGTTATTAAGCAGTTAAGTTTAGCCAATCAAGTGAAACAGTTACAGCCGCCATTAATTGTTAATAAAGGCTACTTTGGTTTTTCAAAAAAACGTAATTTAAATGAGTTTATTACCTTATTCGATAAAGAATTAAATAATATGATTGCTAATGGTGAAGTAAAAAAAATGAGTGAAAAATATGGTTTAGCATTCCCGTAATAGCAATATTGAATTAAAAAAGGCGTTTTAGGTGAGCCCCTAAAACGCCTTTTTAGTATTAATTATATTACTCTAAACCTAACTCTTTCTTACCTTGTTTAAAGGTGACATCTACAGGGATATTAGCTTGGCTTAGTTTTTCTAAATCTTTAGCAAGTTCCACTTTGATATCACCATGTGTGGCAATCAGTTGATCAACTTTCTCATAATCACCATCACCTTGTAAGGTTAAGATCAAACCAGATAGCTTGGCCATTGCTTGGCCCATTTTTTCCATATTTACGCTGTAAAGGCCTTGCTCATTTTTAGAGAATGCACCTTCTTCTGCGAAAAAGTTAAAGCGGATCATATTTGCTTTACCATGGGCACTTGATGCGCCAAAACGCACTGAGCGGAAAATACCGGCCATAAAAGTGATGTAATAATCTTCAAGTGTTCCCTCTGTGATCTCACCTTTTTTGAGTAACTGCTCAACCATGTACAAGCCTAAGATATCGGCTTTGCCTTCTTCTAAAGCACTGGCATGTTCTTGTAAAGACTGACGAACAGTGCCTTTATCTGTGATAGTATTTTTTATCCCTAAACCATGAGCGACTTCGTGGAACATGGTATTGGCAAAAAATGCATCGAAAGTAATGTGTTTACGTTGCTCAGGAACAATTAACTGCTCAGCGATTGGCACCAATATTTTATCAAACTTAGCGCGCATAGCATTTTTCAGTTGTAAACGGCGAGTGCCTTTTTCAAGTTGTACTTGTTCGTCATTTGGTAAGTTAATGGCAATAGTTTTACTGCCAGCATTAGAATGACCTGCGTAGTAAACAACATCATATGCATTTAAGTCCGCATCAGAGCCAGGCACTTCTTGTTTGTATTTGGCATCAACAGGGAGGCCTTTTTGTAGCTCTGGTAAAAATGCTGCAAATTTAGCAAGGCGCTCTGACCATGCTAAATCTTTCACTAAGACATACGATTCAAAGGCTGCGCGAGAGCCGAACAATTGATCTTCATAGGTTTCGATTGGACCAATAACGATATCGATGGGGTTGTTCTTCATGTCCATCCAAGCAAAGTCTGATGCTTGATAATCATCGTTTTGTAGTGCATCTGCACGTAAGTTCAGGTAACTAGCAAACTCTTTATCATCGGCAAGCTTGCTCGCCTCACGTAATAAGTTAGCTGCTTTTTCAAGCGCTTTAGCATATTCAACCGAATAGGCAACGCTATACAGCTTGCCTTGTTCATCTCGCTTAATGACTGAATACAGACCATTTTTATCTGCTACGTCAGCCTTGTTTAGCTCTTCTTTAGAGATATCGGCTGGATAAAATTGAGCTCCGGCTGTTTTATCTTCATAGCCTGACAAAAAGACTTGATCGCCATTTAATCTATCCCATGGTCCATAGTTAATATCGGCAAATTTTTGTACTTTAGGATCATTGATTTTGGCTAAAAATGCCGCTTTATCTTCACCAAATGCTTGGCGCCAGAATAGATCATCCATAATTTTAGACGCATCAATAAGTTTTGCTATTAACGCTTTTTGGTTGTCGCTTAAATGTGATAAATCAGTGGTTAAACTAAAATCGGTATAGATATCAAGGCGACTAGTGTCAGCGTTAATAAGTTGTGGGCCGCTATCTTGTACTTGCTTTGTAGGGGCTGCAGCAGCATTTGACGCTTTAGGTGCGCTGGCTTGATCAGAACATGCACTAAGAAAAACGGCACCGGTAAGAATAAGTGCTTGGCTAATTTTATTGAGAGTCATTATATTGCCTGTTAAAAAGTAAGTTTAATTATAGATACCCTTGAGAGGGTATTTCGCTTCCTTGTTATGCCAGCATTAAAGCAAATCTTATGCGCAAATAGCAAGTTTCCTGTGTTGCGATGGTCTAAGCGAAGGGATATAAACTGTAGTAGAAAAATAAACTAACATAATTTCTATAATTTCCTTAACTTTAGCGGTAACTTAGACAATACTGTATCTATAAGAAATAAACATTCCATGGTTTGGATGTATTAAAAAATCAATACAAAAGGATGGCACATTTATGTCAACAGAAAACGCACTACTGACCATTTTGGTTGATCGTATTAATAATGACACGTTAGTTTTACCAACCTTGCCTGAGGTTGCGGTTCGTGTACGTCAAGCTGCCGATAATCCAGATGTAAATTTAGCGCAAATGGCTGATGTGATCTCTCATGATCCGGCATTAGCAGCACGGATGATAAAAGTCGCAAATAGTGCTTTTATGGGGCGCACAGTTAAAGTTTCTAATATAAATCAAGCGGTAACGAGAATTGGTCTGCGTCAGATCAAAAATATCGCAACAGCAATGGCGATGGAGCAACTATTTGTTTCAAATAATGAGCTGATCAAAGGTTATATGGATAAGGCATGGCAGAAAACTTTAAAAGTAGCATGTCACTCAATTACTGTGATGGAGTTTTTCCTTAAGAAAAACAAGCAGACCTCATTGAATCGTGACACCATTACACTCGCATCATTGGTTTATAACATTGGTGTATTGCCTATTTTGACGGAAGCGGAACGTCACCCAGAAGTATTTGCCAATCCAAGCTTTTTAGCGCATGCGATTCAAAAGCTTAGCGGTAAAGTAGGGGGAGCCATCATGCGCGCTTGGGAGTTTACTGATGAATTTGTTGAAGTAGCAGAAAGCTGGGCCAATCCTAACTATCGTCCAGAACATATTAGCTATGCTGATTTCATTCGTATCGGTGCGATTATGGAAGGTATTTTACAAGTTTCAGATAAGTCAGCGGCATTACAAACTTACATTGATAAAGGTGTGATCCCATCACTGGATATTTTCTCAAGTGATGAATACAACGATATGCTTGATGATGTGAAATCAGTATTTAATTAAGCTAAGTCGTCAGTTAAAAAAAGCGCCAATAGGGCGCTTTTTTAGTATTTAAAACTTAGTCAAAATTTAGGCTAAATCTTCAACGTCACCTAAACCAGCCGTAAGTTCTTCTAGCATTAGCTTAATTTCTTCAGAAGCGAGAATAAAGTCAGCATCAAGTTTGACTAACATATCTTCTTTAGGGATGTCGGCGTTTTCTTCTTTTAATGTTTCAGAGTAGCTTAAGCGCTTAATAGAGCCATCATTTTGCAGCATGAACTTCAGGCGCTCTTGCCAATCTAGTGCAAGTTTAGTTACGCGTTTACCGCTTTCAAGGTGCGATTTAACTTCATCACAAGCTAAATCATGGCCTTTAAGCTTAACTTGAGCACCGCTATCGTCTGCTTCTTCAAGCTCTGCGTCAGAGCCTATAGCAAAGCCTTCAGGTGTACTGAAGTTAGTTAACCAGTCCGTTAAAAACACATCTAAATCATAGTTTGCAAATGCAGGAACTACCGGCAATGTACCCAATGATTTGCGCAGTAGTGCCAGTAACTCTTCTGCTTTATTAAAACTACCACTGTTAACGACTACCCAGCCATTTTCTTGGTCAATAAAGGCAAACTGTAAACTCGACTTTTTAAAGGCTTGCGGTAATAAGCTATGGAGGATATTTTCTTTGAGCTCGTCTTTTTCTTTTTTCTTAACAGGGCGATTTTCTTCGGCTTCGATAAGTTCTATTTTTTCAGCAACCATGTCGTTGATAACGGATGCAGGAAGTACTTTTTCTTCACGTTTAGCACAAACCAAAATACTCTTTTGTGAGAAATGAGAAAGGGTATCACCATGTTTACCAAAGGCTTTGGTCCAGCCAAATGTACTTAAATCTTGACTACCGCAAGGGCGAAATAAATCTTGCTCTAAGGCTTTCTCAAAGTCTTCTTGGGTGTACGACACGTCTTGCTTAAAGCGGTAACAAATAAGGTTACTAAACCACATAGGGAGATTGATCCATTCGGTAAATTTGCCCAATCATAACAATAAAAAGCTGATGCGCAAATGACTGATTGGCCAAACGTTTAGCAATTAAGCAAAGTGTTAGGCAAACAGTCTCGGCGCATTAGTTATTAAATATAGACAAAGGTTTTGGCATGTCTTTAGGGAAACTAATATGATAATGCAAGCCGTTCCCCGGTGAGCTTGTCGCATCGATTTCGCCGCTCAAGGTTTGCTTAACCAAATTGAAAGTAATGTGTGTGCCCAGACCACTGCCGCCTTGATCGCGTTTAGTCGTAAAAAATGGGTCAAATAGTTTTTCAAGTTGCTGTTCGGTAACGCCATTACCATTATCTTTAAAGTCGATAATTACTTGGTCATCTTCATCTTTAATAGCAATGTCTATAATGCCATTGCTGACACCATCAAAGCCGTGGATCAATGAATTCATAATCAAGTTGGTAAATATTTGACTGATAGCACCAGCAGGTAGATTTAAGGTTAAGTCTACCGGGCAATCTAAATTTATATGATGGCTGGTATTTTTTATCTTAGGGTGTAACGAACGAATAATTTCACCAAGGTATTCTTTTAGGTTGATTGTGCGCACGGCTTCACTGGCTTGATCAACCGCAATTTGCTTAAAGCTGGCAACCAGCTCTGAAGCACGGTCTAGGTTAGTGGTTAATAGGCTAGTACTTTGTTTGGCATCATTGATAAACTCTTCAAGTGCTTTAGGCGAGAGTGTTTTATCTTTGTAAGCATTTTCAATTTGTATTAGGCGCTCTTGCAAAAAGGATGAGGCTGTAACTCCAATACCGACCGGGGTATTTATATCGTGGGTAATACCGGCGACTAAACCACCTAAAGCAGCCATTTTTTCTGAGCTGACTAAACGCTCTTGCGCCATATTGAGTTCATCAACATAGCGTTGCATTTCAGTTTGTTTGGTGAGCAGCTCTTGTTCAGTATGGCGACGCAAATCAACTTCTTCGGTGAGCGTTAGTTTTTGTTTTTCCAACTCGTATTTTTGTTGCTGTAAATCCATCATAGCTTGACTTAAATTTGATGTTTTACGTGCCACTTCTTGTTCAAGTTGTAGATTTTGCTGATCGAGCTTTTCGTTACTTATTATTAATGCTTTTTGAGTTTGTTCAAGCTCTTTGCGGTATTGCACAACTTTATCGATCAACTTATTGAATGATTGCTCCATTACTTTTAATTCGTTGTGCTCAGTTGTTTCAATTTCGATATGTTGACCTTCGAGGTCATCTAATTGAAGATCTTCAATTTGCTCTGTTAGTTGTGCTAGAGGTTCTGTGAGTAGTTTTCTAAATGCCATTAAGAATAAGATGATTAAAAATGTAGTTTTGATCATCGCATTGCCAATTAAAAAATAAATTGAGATCATAATGCGACTAAATACCACTTCTCGGCTCGAAAATAGCGTGACATCACCAACTTGGGTGGCGCGGCCAGAAAATTCAAAGATCAATGGAAAGGTATAACCGAATAAGCCAGATGGAGTATCTTCGATAATGGCTTCTTCTTGTACTAATTGTTGGCTGTATAGCTCGCGAATATCGAGTGAGCGACCTAATTGTGAGATTATTTCGCCGCTATCGTCACGCACAATAATACCTTCAATCATTGGAATTGCTAATAAGCCTTCTGCTGTGGTGATGGTTTGTTTAGTGTTTAGCTCCCAAATAGCACGGGTTAAACTACGACTAAATGTTTTTTGTAAGGTCGTCAGTTCGTCACGTATATAATCTTTCGTGTTTACATATTCTGCAATAACTTGCCCGCACGTGACTACAAAAGTTAATAAAAAGTAGACGGATAACACGCTGGTAAGTAGCTTTTTTGATAGGCTTTTTTGTAGCATCGGTGGCCTATAGCTCCTTTATTTTTTTCACAAAGCTTAATTAATACCCTAGCAACGAGTACACTCAGTACTAAAGTTAGCTAATAAATGTTTAAAAATAAATAAAATAATCTTATTTAACAGTACAAACATTGTTAATTTTCTTTTTTCAGCAAAAACTTAAGCTTATCGCTGTTAAATTTTTGTGTTATAAAATCACAACAGTATTATAACATTATTATTTACTGAGTGATTTGTTGTCTACTCAGTAATCTATTATACGTATTTTAGTTGTCTATATTATGAATTTTTCCGTACTGGTGTGTGATGATTCAACAGTAGCACGCAAACAAGTTATACGCTGTTTAAATGAGTGTATCGCAGCAGATATTATGCAAGCAAAAAATGGCCGTGAAGCGTTGGAGTTAATGCATATACATAACTTCGATTTACTGTGTCTTGACTTAACTATGCCCGAAGTCGATGGAGTACAAGTTCTTGAGAGTATTAAAGCACAAAAGATTGAATGCTTTGTGCTGGTTATCTCGGCAGATATTCAACTTGAAATGAAACAACGTGTCGCTAAGTTGGGAGCTATAGCCTTCGTTGATAAGCCGATAGATAAAACAAGATTAAATGAAATACTGCATAAATTCGGCATTCATTAGATTTCTTTATAATCAAAAAGCATAATTTATCTTTTTATTTGGGGTTGACAGAATAGGCCTGTTTAAGGCAGTCTAAGGGTTATGAAAACAAATAATCACGCATTGACCATTATTATTACAACCACCATTCTTACTGGATAGTGGCATAGGTCGGTGCAACAAATTTAAAGGCCTGTGTTCACAACGAACACAGGCCTTTTTTCGTTTTATGGGATGAGGAAACATAAAAAATGCGAGTATTAAAATTTGGTGGGTCGTCACTTGCTGACTTTGCCTGCCTACAACAGGTAGCACAGTTAGTTAAAGCACAATTAAAAGACGAAATGTTATTGGTGCTATCCGCTCCAGGTGGCATGACCGATTCATTGGTTGCACTGGCAAGCGCTGCTGAACAAGGACTTGATTATGATACACAGTGGCACGCATTAATTGAGCGTTGCCAAAGCTTAAAAGCAGCCGTAGAAGCTGAATATGGTAGTGTTCAAAACTGGCCTGATTTAAACGAACTGCAAAATAAGCTAGCGGGTGTCAAACTCATCCAATGTTGTCCAGATCAAGTGCGTGCTTATGTTATTAGTTTTGGTGAGCGCATCAGTGTATCACTGATGCAGTGTTTATTAAGCTCACATAACGCCCACTACCTCGAAGCAACCGATTGCATTGTATCAACTAATGGTCATATTGATGCGGAAGCTGATCTAGTGGCGAGTAAAATTCGTTTTCAAACGGCTTTAAAAGCTAATCCTGCGACTATTTATATTATGCCTGGCTTTACAGCTAGCAACGAACAAGGCCAGCTAACTACACTGGGACGTAATGGCTCAGATTATTCAGCCGCAATTGCAGCAGCGTGTTTAGAAGCGCAAGTATGTCAAATTTGGACTGACGTTGATGGTGTGTACAGTGCTGATCCGCGTTATATCAAAAAAGCCACTAAAGTTGATTTTTTATCATATAAAGAAGCGATGGAGCTTTCTTACTTTGGTGCCAAAGTTCTCCATCCTAAAACAATTCTACCGTGCGCTAAAGCTGGCGTGCCGTGTGAAATTAAAAATACCCATAATCCGGATGCACAAGGATCACTGATCAGTAATGATAATGTGTCATCGGAGCCGGTAAAAGCGTTATCTAGTTTACAAAATCTTGCGATGCTAACGGTTTCAGGCCCCGGCATGAAAGGTAAAGTAGGCATGGCATCAAAAGTTTTTAATGCCCTTGCTCACGATAATGTTTCGATTGTACTGATCACTCAATCGTCATGTGAATTTAGCATCAGCTTCTGTGTCCATGAATCAGATTTGCCATTGGCTCTTGAGGCATTGCAAACTGCGTTTGAGCTTGAATCACAGGCGGGACTAATTGAACCTGTACAGGTGCAGCGTAATTTAGCAATCGTTACTTTAGTGGGTGATAATATGCGCGCTCATAAAGGCTTAGCTGCTAAATTTTTCGCATCACTCGCCCAAGCACAAGTTAACATTGTCGCTATTGCCCAGGATTCAACTGAAAGTGCAATTTCAGCAGTGATTGACGGCGAGCTGTGTAATGATGCTGTAAAAGTGTGTCACGAAAATTTCTTCACTCATATCCCATCAATTGATGTATTTTTATTAGGCTGTGGTTTAGTTGGCCAAGAACTTATTAAGCAGTTAGAGCGTCAGCAAGCATGGCTTGAAAAACGTAATATCAAACTAAACTTATATGGTGTTGCTAATTCACGTCAATTACATCTTGATAGCGAAGGAATTGCTTTTGACGATTGGCAGCAAAAGTTGGCAGCATCAGAACAACCGTTTGACCTCAAACTGGTTGAACAATTTGTTAGGCAAAATCATTTAATCAATCCAGTGCTGGTTGATTGTACGTCTTCAGATGCTTTAGCGGCTCAGTATGTAGACTTTTTGAATGCCGGTTTCCACGTTGTGGCTGCAAATAAAAAAGCCAATACAAGTTCATATGCTTATTACCAAGATTTAATTACAGCAACGCAAAAAAATAATCGTAAGTTTTTATACGAAACAAATGTCGGTGCAGGTCTTCCAGTAATCGATAACTTACAGTCACTGTTTGGTGCTGGCGATGAGTTACTTGAATTTAGCGGAATTTTATCCGGTTCATTGTCATATATGTTTGGCGCATTGCAAGATGGTTTATCACTGTCTGAGGCAACCATTAAAGCAAAAGAGAGTGGTTTTACTGAGCCAGATCCACGTGATGATTTATCGGGCACTGATGTCGCGCGTAAGTTATTAATTATTGCCCGCGAAGCAGGTATGAAATTAGAGTTGAGCGATATCGAAGTTGAATCAGTGCTTCCTTCGGGCTTTGCCCAAGGTGATAACGTTGACGAATTTATGGCTAAATTGCCAAGTTTAGATGCTGCGTTTAATGACCGTATTCAAAGTGCCGCAAGTGAAGGCAAAGTGTTGCGTTATGTCGGTACTATCAAACAAGGCCACTGCAAAGTAGGTATTGAAGCGGTAGATGAAAAGCATGCTCTGGCTGTTATTCGTGATGGCGAAAATGCCTTAGCAATTTTGAGTGCATACTATCAACCACGTCCATTTGTTATTCGTGGTTATGGTGCCGGCTCAGCAGTGACTGCGGCCGGGGTATTTGCTGACATCTTAAAAACGTTATCGCGCTAGGAGAGTATAATGATCGAAGTATATGCTCCAGCCTCAATCGGTAATTTTGCAGTTGGTTTTGATGCCTTAGGTGCTGCGCTTGCTCCTATTGATGGCACGTTATTAGGTGATGTTGTTGCGGTAAGTCCTAGCGAGCTTGACGAATTTATATGCTCTGGCGATTACGCAGATAAACTACCAAGCGATGCCAGTGAAAATTTAGCGTATCAGTGTTTAGTGCATTTTCGTGAACATGTAGCGCCAACCATGCCAAGCGTTAAACTGGAATTAAAAAAGAACTTACCAATTGGCTCGGGTCTTGGTTCAAGTGCTTGCTCTGTAGTAGCCACATTTGCGGCGCTGGATCAGTTTGCAGGTACTGCACTGAGCCAAGTGCAGTTAATTGAATTAATGGCTGATTTTGAAGCGATTGTCAGTGGCGGTCGTCATTACGACAATATCACTCCGTGTTACTTGGGTGGTTTGCAGCTTACTGGTGATTTAATTCCAAATAAATCAATTGCTTTACCGGTTGATGAGCGTTGGTATTACGTAGCGGCTTTTCCTGGTTTTTCACTTAATACCGCTAAAGCGCGTTCAGTGTTACCAAAACAGCTAAGTATGCATGCGAGCGTTGAATTTGCGCAGCGCTTATCAGCGTTTAGTACTTTATTGTTAACTAGCCGATTTGATGAAGCACTCTCCATCATGAGTGATGAAATAGCGGAGCCGCATCGTGCGCCACTGATCAACGGTTTTAGTGAAGCTAAAGCGGCGCTGCCAGAGTTTGGTGCTGAGATTGTCAGTATCTCAGGTGCTGGTCCTACATTATTTACCGTGTGCAAAACGCTTGAAGCTGCACAGCAATGCGCACAGTGGCTTGAACAAAACTATATTAATGAGCAAGGCTTCTGCCACATTTGTAAACTCGATAACGCCGGCACGCGTCAGCTATAAGAATTTAAGGAACTAATAATGCAATTACATAATTTAAAAGATGATTCTCAAAAAGTGTCGTTTGTTGAAGCGGTTAAAACAGGTTTAGGACGTAATCAAGGAGTATTTTTCCCTGAATCGCTCGCGCCTTTAGCTGATGTTGATAGTTTACTCGATATGGACTTTGTTACTCGTAGCAGTAAGATTTTATCGCATTTGATTGGTGATGAATTACCTGCTGATACGGTTGCACAAATGGTGCAAAATGCCTTTAACTTTCCTGTTAAATTAGTTGAAGTTGAAGACAATATTTATTGTTTAGAGTTGTTCCATGGGCCAACGCTTGCATTCAAAGACTTTGGCGGTCGCTTTATGGCTGAGTGCTTGGCACAATTTAGCCAAGGTGAAAAAACCACAATACTCACAGCAACCTCAGGGGACACTGGGGCAGCTGTTGCGCATGCGTTCTATAACAAGCCAAATATTGATGTGGTTATCCTGTTTCCAAAAGGTAAAATCTCATTAGCACAGCAAAAATTGTTTACTACTTTGGGTAATAATATCCATTGCTACGCTGTAGATGGTAGCTTTGATGATTGCCAAGCGATGGTTAAAAATGCCTTTTTAGATGATGAAGTTAAATCTCGCTTAGGTTTAAATTCAGCTAATTCTATCAATATAAGTCGCCTTGTTGCACAAGTATGTTATTACTTTGAAGCAATAGCGCAATTACCAAAAGAGCAGCGCTCCAAAGCACATATCTCAATACCTAGTGGTAACTTTGGTAATGTATGTGCGGCGATGATCGGTGCGGTGATTGGTTTACCGGTCGCTAAACTTAGCGCTACAACCAATCAAAATGACACTGTACCGCGCTTTATCCTTGATAAAAACTGGGCGCCTAATGCCACAATCGAGTCATTGTCTAATGCCATGGATGTGAGTAAACCTAATAATTGGCCACGTGTACAAACCATGCTTGATAACAAATGGTTTAGTTATGATGATTTTTATTCAACTAGTGTTGATGAAAATGATACCCAAGCAGTGATGAAAAAAATTCATCAAACAGGCTATGTTGCAGAACCACATACAGCGATTGCTTATCAGGGCCTAAAAGCTAACTTAGCAACTGATTCTGCTGGTATTTTTCTGGCAACAGCGCATCCGGCTAAGTTTAAAGAAAGTGTTGAAGAGATTTTAAATATTGAACTTGAAATGCCAAAACCACTAGCTGATGCATTAGCTAAACCATGCTTAGCCGAAGATATCGCAGATGATTACGATATCCTGCGTGAAATATTATTAGCTAAACTAGGTTAGTTTTTACCCGCTCAGTAAAACTAAAAATAAACGGCATATGTGAAAGCAATGTCGTTTTTTATTGCTTTAAATTGTACTTAATAGCAGTAATGGAAAATTAAACTATTGAACGTGAACGGCGGTTTAGAACTCGTAAACAAAAAATTAAAATGGCTATAAGGCAGATCATAATCCCTGCAAGTATAACTAATTCATTCGCTACCCAATGGATTAGGAGTAATCCGCACATAAATAAAATAAATGGTTTAAATTCATAATAATAAAAGTGTTTGTTAACTTTAATGCGATTTACTTTATGATCTTTACGCCGTGAATTTGAGCGTAATCGCCAAATGTTGGCACCATTGAAGAATAAAAAAATACCAATGGCTGTTGGTAAAACAGTGCTGAAAAGTAAAATGCAAAGTCCGCCAACAATGACATAACAATAAGGAATTGATTCGTAGATAGGTTTAGCTAGCATAGTAAATTAGTTCATCATCCATGATTACATTGGTATCATAATAGTGTAAACAATCGCGAATGCAACAGATTAAGGTATAAATAATGTAAATGTTATTTGCTTTTATTCATTAAAATTTCTGATGCTTTAATAAAAAAATATCATTACAAAAACACTGTGAATTAAATTCAATCCCTGTTTTAATATGTTCATCTTTACACCATAGGCAAATTGACGTTTTCAGCGTATAATTCAGCCTTCAAAATACCATACACGTTGCCCTAGGAGCCCCCATGTTAGAACGTAGCATGAATATTTCGGATTTCGATCCAGAGTTATTTGAAGCAATCACTAAAGAGACTGCTCGCCAAGAAGAACACATCGAGCTTATCGCATCTGAGAACTACTGTAGCCCACGCGTACTAGAAGCGCAGGGTTCACAGCTAACAAACAAATATGCTGAAGGTTATCCGGGCAAGCGTTACTACGGTGGTTGTGAGCATGTTGACGTGGTTGAACAACTAGCGATTGACCGTGCAAACGAATTGTTTGGCTCAGATTATGCTAACGTTCAGCCTCACGCAGGTTCACAAGCAAATGCTGCTGTGTTCTTAGCTTTATTAGATGCTGGCGATACAGTGTTAGGTATGAGCTTAGCTCATGGTGGTCACTTAACGCATGGTTCACATGTAAGCTTCTCTGGTAAGCTTTATAACGCAATCCAATACGGACTTGACGAAGCGACTGGCGAGATTGATTACGCACAAGTTGAAGCACTTGCACTTGAGCACAAACCAAAAATGATCATCGGTGGTTTCTCAGCATACTCAGGTATTGTTGATTGGGCTAAATTCCGTGAAATCGCTGACAAAGTAGGCGCTTACTTGTTTGTTGATATGGCTCACGTTGCAGGCCTTATTGCTGCTGGTGTTTACCCAAGCCCAGTACCACATGCACATGTTGTTACTACAACTACGCATAAGACATTAGCCGGCCCACGTGGTGGTTTGATTATTTCTGCTTGTGGCGACGAAGCTATTTATAAAAAGCTTAACAGTGCAGTATTCCCTGGTGGCCAAGGTGGTCCTTTATGTCACATTATCGCTGCCAAAGCAGTGGCATTTAAAGAAGCACTACAACCAGAGTTTAAAGTATACCAAACTCAAGTTGTGAAAAATGCTAAAGCTATGGTTGCAGTAATGCAAGAGCGCGGTTATAAGATCGTATCTGATAAAACAGAAAACCACTTGTTCTTACTTGATCTAATTGATAAAGACATCACTGGTAAAGACGCAGATGCGGCTTTAGGTAATGCTAATATCACCGTAAATAAAAACTCAGTACCAAATGACCCACGTTCACCGTTTGTAACGTCTGGTTTACGTATTGGTTCACCGGCAATCACACGCCGTGGTTTTAAAGAAGCTGAGTCTAAAGAGCTTGCTGGCTGGATCTGTGACGTACTAGACAACATCAACGATGAGTCAGTACAAGCACAAGTAAAAGAGAAAGTTAAAGCAATCTGTAAAAAATTACCTGTTTACGCTTAATTGAGTTACAAACAGTAATTTAGATCACAATAGCCTAGTTTTTTGCTATTATAAAGGCCGCCTAAAAGCGGCCTTTTTTGTTTTTAACGGAAGCTGATACCTATGCATTGTCCATTTTGCACCGCAAAAGATACCAAAGTGATTGACTCGCGTTTAGTGGGAGGTGGCCACCAAGTAAGGCGACGCCGTGAATGCAATGAATGTCATGAACGCTTTACTACCTTTGAAGGCGCAGAACTTGTAATGCCTCGGGTGATCAAACAAGACGGTAGCCGTGAACCTTTCAATGAAGATAAACTCCTTAATGGTCTACACCGTGCATTAGAAAAACGCCCCGTCAGTACCGAGCAAGTTGATGAAGTGGTCAATATTATTAAATCGCAATTACGTGCCACCGGCGAGCGTGAGATTTCCAGTCACCTGATTGGCGAATGCATTATGGAAGCGCTGAAAAAACTCGATAAAGTCGCTTACGTCAGATTTGCATCGGTATACCGTTCATTCGAAGATATTCGTGAATTTGGTGAAGAAATTGCCCGTTTGGGAGAGTGATATGAACCAATATCAGTTTAGCGAACAAGATTTCTCTTATATGACCCGAGCGATTGAGCTTGCCAAACAAGGATGCTTTACTACCACCCCAAACCCAAACGTTGGCTGTGTATTAGTAAAAAATGACGTTATTGTTGGTGAAGGTTTTCATCAAGTTGCCGGCCAAGGCCATGCTGAAGTGAATGCATTAGCAATGGCGGGTAGCCAAGCCTTTGGTGCAACTGCTTATGTCACGCTTGAACCTTGTAGCCATTTTGGTCGCACACCGCCGTGTGCCGAAGGTTTAAAAGCTGCTGGCGTGGTAAAAGTAATTGCTGCTATGGTTGATCCAAACCCGCAGGTGGCCAGTAAAGGTTTAGCTATTTTAGCGGACGCGGGCATTGAGGTTGCGTCAGGTTTGTTAGAACAACAAGCAAGGCTGTTAAACCGTGGCTTTTTAAAGCGCATGGAGCAAGGTATGCCATTTATTACCTGCAAAATGGCCGCAAGCCTTGATGGTAAAACGGCACTTAAAAACGGTCAAAGTAAGTGGATAACTGGCCCTAAGGCTCGCCAAGATGTGCAACTACAGCGCGCACAAAGCTGCGCTATTTTAACCGGCGCGGACACAGTATTAGTTGATAATGCAAAACTCAATGTTCGTGTTGATGAGCTGCCAGAGCCGTTACCAACGCAATTACCTGTACGCCAACCTGTACGTATTATTATTGATTCACAAAATCGTTTAACACCTGAGCTAGCATTATTTAGCATTGCCAGTGAAGTAATTATTCTTACCACTGAACTTGATAAATCACAGCAATGGCCTCATTACGTAAGCCATATTGTAGTACCAGAAAAAAATAATAAAGTTGATTTAGTGGCTGCCATGAAACTTCTAGCGCAGCAACAGTTTAATCATATTTGGTTAGAGGCAGGGGCAACCTTAGCGGGCCAAATGACTGAATGTAATTTAATTGATGAATATATTGTTTATCTGGCGCCGAAGTTGTTAGGGAATGACGGCAAAAGCTTACTAAACTTTACAGAGCTGACAAGTATGCAAGACGTTGTTAATTTATCAATTAATGAGTGTGTGTGTATCGGTGACGATATTCGTATCACGGCGACACCACGCAAAGCCTCATCTAAACCAAATAATTAAAGAGTAACCACTATGTTTACTGGGATCATCGAAGCGACGGGCACTATTAGCGAGTTACAACAAAAGCAAGGCGATTTAGCTATCCGCATTAAAAGTAATAACCTTGATATGGCCGATGTAAATTTAGGCGATAGCATTGCAACTAATGGGGTTTGCTTAACGGTTGTGGCCAAGCACAGTGATGGATTTAGCGCTGACTTATCAAATGAGACGATCAGTTTAACGGGATTTGCTCACTATAAACAAGGGCAAACTGTAAACCTTGAGAAAGCCATGCAGCCAGTATCTCGTTTAGGTGGCCACTTAGTTTCAGGGCATGTTGATGGCATCGCGACTATTACCGCAATTACGCCTAATGCGCGTGCCGTTGAGTACTGGTTAAGCACCGATGTAGAACTAATGAAATATATTCCTTATAAAGGCTCGGTATGCATTGATGGTATTAGCCTAACAGTAAATGCAGTAGCAGATAATAAATTTAAACTGACAATTGTGCCGCACACTAGTGAGCAAACAACTATTGCTGATTTTAAAGTAGGCACGCAAGTGAACTTAGAAGTAGATCAAATCGCGCGTTATTTAGAGCGTTTGATCAAAGGGGCAGAGCAGCCAGCTAGTTCAGATATTTCGATGAGTTTACTCGCCCAAGCCGGTTTTATTAAATAAACGCACTCCACAACTTACACGAGCAGATTATGAATTTACACAGCGCACAAGAAATTATTGATGACATTAAAGCCGGTAAAATGGTTATTTTAATGGATGATGAAGACAGAGAAAATGAAGGCGATTTAATTATCGCAGCCGAGCACATTAGTGCTGAAGCGATCAATTTTATGGCCACTCATGGTCGCGGCTTAATTTGCCTAACAATGACTCAAGAGCGCTGTGAGCAACTTGATTTACCATTAATGGTAAAAAACAATGGTGCGGCATTTTCGACTAACTTTACGATGTCGATTGAAGCATCGAAAGGTGTGACTACGGGAATTTCTGCTGCAGATCGCGCTCGTACTGTGCAAGCTGCGATTGCCAAAGGTGCTGTACCAAGTGATATCGTTCAACCTGGGCATATCTTTCCTATTATGGCACAACCAGGTGGCGTATTAACGCGTGCCGGTCACACTGAAGCCGGTTGTGATTTAGCCCGCTTAGCCGGTTTAGAGCCTTCATCAGTAATTGTGGAAATTCTTAATGCTGATGGCACCATGGCGCGTCGTCCTGATTTAGAAGTATTTGCTGAGCAACATAATATCAAAATTGGCACTATTGCTGATTTAATTGAATACCGTAACATGAATGAAACCACTATTGAGCAAGTGGCAAAATGTAAGTTGCCAACCGTACATGGTGAGTTTGACTTAGTTACTTATAAAGATACCATTGACGGCCAGTTACATTATGCGCTGTTAAATGGTGAGGTTAAAACGAATGAACCAACCTTAGTACGGGTTCATTTAAAAAGTACCTTCAATGATATTTTGTTATCTGATCGCAGTGCCGATAGAAGCTGGGGCTTGTCAGATGCCATGGCTTATATTGCAAAGCATCAAGGTGTGTTAGTTATTCTAGGTAAGCAAGAATGCACCGAAGAACTAGAAGCGACAGTCAAAGCGTTTGCTGCAGAAGATGCTGGTGAGACGGTAGCGCATCGTAAATTCCAAGGTACTTCACGCACCGTAGGCGTAGGGTCACAAATTTTAGCTGACTTGGGCATTGAAAAAATGCGTTTGATGAGCTTACCTAAAAAGTACCATGCGTTATCGGGCTTTCACTTAGAAGTGGTTGACTACGTAGAGCCACAATAAGCACAACGCTTAAACTAGGCTATTATTTTATTTATATGGTATGATGCGCAGCAATTTTTGCGCAATCGCAACCGCTTGAACTTATTTTTTAGGGTTATCGAATGAAAATTATTGAAGGTAATAAATACGCTCCTGGCAAGAAATTCGCTATCGTTATTTCTCGTTTTAATGACTTTATTGGTAGCAGCCTATTAGCTGGTGCTGTTGATGAATTAAAACGTACTGGTGGTGTATCTGATGATGATATTACCGTAGTTTATGTACCAGGTGCGGTAGAATTACCTTTAGCGGCGAAACGCGTTGCAGCAAAAAAAGAGTATGATGCAATCATCGCTTTAGGCGTTGTGATCAGAGGTGGTACACCACATTTTGATCTTGTCGCTGGCGAATCAAATAAAGGCTTAGCGCAAGTGTCGCTTGAGTATGATATCCCGATTGCATTTGGCGTATTAACCACTGAAAGCATTGAGCAAGCGATTGAACGCGCTGGCACTAAAATGGGCAACAAAGGCGGCGAAGCTGCTTTAGGCGCACTTGAAATGGTTAATGTGTTAGATAAAATTTAAGTTTAAGGAATTTTTGTGAAACCAGCAGCAAGACGTAAAGCACGTATCTTAGCACTTCAAGCCGTTTATTCTTGGCAATTAAGTGGCAATGCCATTGCCGATATCGAACAACAAATGTTGATCGAAAACGATGTGACTAAAATTGATGTTGAATACTTTAAAGATCTTTCGCGTGGTGTTGCTATAAATCATAAGCAACTAGACGAAGCAGTATCGCCACATTTAACTCGTCCATTTAACGAGTTAGACCAAGTTGAACGCGCTATTTTACGTTTAAGCAGCTATGAGCTGAAATTCCGTGAAGATGTACCTTATAAAGTTGCTATCAACGAAGGTATTGAGCTTGCTAAGATATTTGGCGCTGAAGACAGCCATAAATTTGTTAATGGTGTACTTGATAAAGCGGTAAAGCATTTACGTAAGTAATGCGACCGTAAAAGGAGAGCCGGCATAGGCCGGCTTTTTTGTGTATGAAGGAATTTGAATTAATAAATCGCTACTTTAAAGGTCGTGGCATAATTCGTCGCGATGTTAATTTAGGGATTGGTGACGATTGTGCATTGGTTACTGTTCCTGAAAATTGTCAGTTAGCGATTACCACCGATACACTGGTAGCAGGCGTACACTTTTTTGATGACATCGATCCGCGTGCATTAGGCCATCGTGCTCTTGCCGTAAACTTAAGTGATTTAGCTGCTATGGGGGCTGAGCCTACGTGGGTTTCGGTTGCTTTAACGTTGCCAAATATTGATGTTGAGTGGCTGGAAGAATTCACCGAAGGCATGCATGAAATCGCAGAGTATTTTAATGTGCAAATCATTGGTGGCGATACCACGCAAGGGCCGTTAACAATTACTATTTGTGCTAAAGGTACAGTGCCTGCAGGTAAAGCACTGCGCCGAAGCGGTGCTAAAGTAGGTGACTGGGTTTATGTTACAGGGCCGCTAGGTGATGCCGGGCTTGCGATTGAAGCTCGTAAGCAAGAGATTAAGATTGCTCCAGAGCACTTAAGGTACGTTAATCAACGATTTGATTACCCAACTCCGCGTGTTGCTGCGGGGCAAGTATTACGCGGTTTAGCATCATCAGCGATTGATATCTCAGATGGTCTATTGGCAGATCTTGGGCATATTTTAGCTCTGTCGCAAGTTAGCGCTTGTATTGATGTGAATAAAATACCAACCTCGGATGCATTGCGTGCTACTTTAGAACGAGATCAACAACTGCCGTTTATCCTCAATTATGGCGATGACTATGAGTTGTTATTTACGGTACCTGATAGCAATAAAAGTATGCTGGAAATGAAATTGCGCCAGTATGGTGTAGATGCAGCCTGCATTGGACAAATAAAAAGTGGTGAAGGCGAGGTTGAGCTGATGCTCGATGGCGAAAAATTAGCATATGATGATGCTGGTTTTGAACACTTCACCAAGGAGTCGGTTTGAATAAACCTGCATTATTTAATTTAAAGCGCCCTCATCAATTTTTTGGTTTGGGCTTTGGTTTAGGGTTAGCGCCTAAAGCGCCGGGTACGTTTGGTACCTTTGCTGCGCTACCGTTTATTTTTACTACTATGTATTTCCCGCTGTGGTTACAAATTGTATTTGCGGTAGTTATTAGTATTTTTGGTATATGGGCATGTGGCAAAACCGCTGATGATCTGGGAGTACATGATCATCCCGCGATTGTATGGGATGAAGTTGCCGGATTTTACATTACCATGATCGGAGCTGCATTAAGTTGGCAGTCTTTGTTAGTGGGTTTTTTGTTATTTCGTTTTTTTGATATCGCTAAACCAGGTCCTATTCGCTTTCTTGATAAGCGGGTTCATGGTGGTGTAGGTATTATGGCGGATGATGTTTTAGCTGGTATATTTTCTTTAATTTGTGTTCAGGCATTGTTTAAAATGGGTTATTTGCCCTTTTAACCTTAGTTTTGCAACGAGGTATTGACGTTATGATGCGATTTTTATTGGTTATTATTGTGCTGTTCTGCAGTATGCCAAGTAAGGCGTCAATTACCGACTATGTTGTAAAACAATGGAATATGCAAAATGGCTTACCATCGCAGTCACTTAAAAGTGTCGTGCAAGATAAGCAAGGCTATATGTGGCTGGGAACTCAGTTTGGCCTCAGTCGCTTTGATGGCAATACATTCACTAATTACAACACCTTAAATAGTAATTTCTTACCCAGTAACGGCATTAATAAATTACTAGTCGATAGCGAAGGCTATTTATGGATTGGTACTAAAGATGGTATTGTGGTCATCGATCCCACCACTATGGCAGCGCAAGAGTTTAGTGTAAAAGGCCCTGTACGCGATGTTATCGAAGATGCGAAAGGCAGTATTTGGATAGCAGCGAATGGCCTGTACTTTGTATCTCGCAATCAGATCAATGTCAGCGCAGTGCATGACTTACTAGTCCCTGTAATGAGTGCCAGTTCAGTAAAGCAGATTGTTGGTACTGTCAGTCAGCTGGCATTATCGCCAGAAGGGATCTGGCTGGTGAATGAACGATACTTGCTACGGTTAACTAATTCCTCCTCTGATTTTGCAAAATTACGCTTAGAACTAACTGCTAAGGTATCTATACCTGAGCGTTTAGCACAAACGATTATTCATGATTTAGCATGGCTGGAAGGCAACTTATATTTAGCGTCAGAGCTCGGTGCTTACTTTTTAGATTTAGATGACGAGTTAAGGCCCTTTCCACTGCCCAATGCGAATAACTCAGCGGTTTATAAATTTATGAGTGACTCAAATGGAGCACTGTGGATTTCGACCTATGGGCGCTTACTGTTTCGAGACAACTCCGGCGATTGGCAATGGGTTGAACCGAGCCAACTTGACCAAAGTATTTGGTTTGCTGATTTATATCGCGATAATGATAATAATATTTGGCTTGCGAGTTTTAGTGAAGGATTATGGCTTGCGCACGAAGGCCGAATAGAACGTCACTCAGCTATATCACAAATGACCGAAGCGGTTATGGCCATTAGCCAAGCGCCCGATGGGAGATTGTGGGTCGCTAACCGCAGTGGTGTAGGCTACTTTGATTTAGATAAAAACTTTATCAATCAAATCCCAAGTAATCAATACGGACGTGCAGCCGTGCATGATTTACAGTTTGATGGCTCACGTTTATATATCGCCACTGGACGTGGTGTGTATATTTATGAAAACAACACCTTGTTCACTGTCCCTGGACGCGCTTTAAAAGATAACCCGGTGTTTGCGATTAGTCGCTCCAGCAAAGGAGGCTTTTGGCTTGGTACTGGCCGGGGTATGTATCGGCTTAGTTACGGTGGTTTAACCCCATTTGCTTATAACGCATTTTTAGGCAGTAAGTTTATTACTTATGTCGTTGATGAAGCTAATTTTGGTTTAATTGGCACTAGCAAAGGCGCTTACTACTTTACTGATCGTGGTATTGAAAAAATTGGCGATCAAACTAGTCTTGAAAGTGCTTATGTTACAAGCATCTTAAACATTGATGGAGTTGGTATATTAATCGGCTCATTAAATGATGGTTTATTTTATCGAAGCACACAAGGGCATTGGCGTCAGTTAGATGCTACCAATGGCTTACCTTACGGTTCTATTTTTAGTTTACGTTATGATGAAAAGCTCAAGCGCATATGGGTTAGTACCATGAAAGGTGTCTACCGAATGCCGGTTGAACAGTTTAGTACCGATATTGAAAGCTTAAAAGTAGAGCAGGTTATTTCGTCATACGATCGTCAACTTGACGGTAAGGCCAGCCAGTGTTGTACCGGCCTTGGCCATGACGCTGTGGCGGAGTTAGGTAATTCAATGTGGTATCCGAGCCTACAGGGGGTCGTGGAGATCCCTAAGGATATTGAGCTGTTTGGCGTTAAACCATTACAGCCAAAGGTTGAGAGTTTAAATACTGGGATACGTAAACTTGCAACAGCTGCATTAGGGCGTAATCCTGAATTAGAAATCGATGAACGTGATATCACCCTTAAATATACAGCGATAGACTATTATGCACCGACCAGTATTGAGTTTCGCTATCGTTTAACTGGTTTAGACAGCGATTGGCGTTATGCTAATACCCGTCGTGAAGCTATTTATACCAATTTACCGCCTGGTGCATTTTTGTTTCAACTTGAGGCTAAACGACAAGGTGAAGGCTGGCAGAAGGCGCAACGTACGGAATATTCATTTGTGGTACCAAGACGGTTTGATGAAACAATTTATTTTCGGTTGTTGATCACTGGTAGTTTTATTTTATTATTTTATTTAGTGTTTTGGGTATTTAGAAAGCAAGAGCGCCGTAAGCAAACCGCGCTTGAAAGTCTGATCACGGAGCGCACCGGGGAGCTGCGACAAGCTAATGATAAGCTAAATCAAGTTAACTCACAGCTAAAGCTTATGAGTCACTCAGATGAGCTTACTGGGCTGAGAAGTCGTCGCTTCTTATTTGATCAACTACCAAAAGATATAGAGCACTTTCAGCGTAACTCACAATCATTACAAGCGCAGGGAAAATCCTTGGTGTTGCTAATCATTAATTTTGATAATTTTAGCCGCATTAATGACGCTTATGGACCGATTGGTGGTGATAGTTGTTTGCAGCAAATGGCTGCATTGCTTAACTCTCGTACCCAAGGATCTGATTATGTTGCCCGTTGGAGTGGTGATGAATTCTTGTTACTGCTACGTGACTTTAAACGCACTGCAATCGATAGTTATGTTGCGCAGCTATGTAAAGTAATCGCTGATCACACATTTAAGTTGCCCAGTGGTGACAGTATAAACTTGACCGCATCGATTGGCTTTTCATTTTACCCATTACCATTATTAGGTGGTCAGGTTATTGGTTGGGAAACCTCTGTCAACTTAGCGGATATCGCGCTACATCAAGTTAAAAAGCGCGGTGGCGATGGTGTTGCAAACATCACCTTTGATGAACAATTAGATGCCTTTGAGTTTGAGCAAACCAACAATGTTGAGCAACAACTGAGTGTATTACAAGCTAATGGTTTAGCAGATATCAAAGTGTGGATGCGCTAATTGGCTAATTATGCGTTTGCTTATTCTAAGACTGCTGTTAGTTAAAGATAAGAAATGCCTTAACTCGAAAAGTTAAGGCATTGGGAGGCCAACTAAAGGCAGTTAATTTAACTGTCCTTGATGGTTAGCGATTTAGCCAGCTTGGTAAAATAGCAACAGACTCAGGAGCTGTGAATGAGTAGCTTACGCTGGCTGCAATATCACCGCTGGGGCTATTGAGAATATTATCAAACCGCATGACTAAGCCATTTGATTTTTCGGCTACGTATAAATGATTGCCGGTAAACATAATATCGACAGGATTACCGAGCATGGTTGCAGGTCCGGCGATATTGACACTGACATTGTTCAAACCTGATCCGGTTCCTGCATTATTTAATACAAATAATTTACCATCAGTGGCGTCAGCGGCACTGCCTACATCTGAGACAATTAATGAGTCACTTAGTGGATCGTAATCAATGCCATGTATATTGGTAGGGGCTGGGAATGCGACTCCTGCTGTTGCGGGTGTAATTAAGCGATCTTCCCCGGTTACAGTGCTCATACCCGCCATTAGCTTGCTTTTAACTTCATCAAAAACAGCAATAGTCCCATTGGTTAATGCCACAAATGCTCTATCAGTAGTGACATCATAGTCAACATCCCATGGACGTGCACCACCGCTTGCTGTGAGCGTCAAAAGGGGCGTTACATCACCCGTAGTACATGTTGAGAATATTAATATTCCCGGTGTTGTGGCATTGTTTTCAGCGACAAAAATCATCCCACTGTCTGATGCTACATCAATACCTTTTGGCGAGATTAGGCCGGTATTACTGCCGCTGATGATAGAATCTTGGCTTAGTGTAAATACCTCGCCATCACGGTGCATCGCGACTTTATTGGAAATAACAATTCCACCTACAGAGGTTGTGCTGTTATCAAAGCTCGCATAGCTGTTACCGGCTTTATCAAAGGCAACACTTTCGATTGTTTGACTTGCATTATAACTGCCAATTTCACTTGTTAACTGTGCATTTAGACGTGAAATTTGTCCTGTTGTAGGGCCTGCCGCGCTTGGATTACTACTTACAGCAATACCCATCAATGGCATATTAGTCATATAACTGTCAGATACATCAGGCATATCATTATGCATCACTGTTGCGGTTATTGACTCTGGCTTAATCGTTGCGGTGACGCTATCTGGACTAATGTCACCACTGACGCCATTAAAGATATTGCTAAATACCAGAATTGCATCATTAGATTTTTCTGCAACGCGTAAGTCGCTACCAGTCAGGCTGATATCCACAGGGTTACCAAGCATAGTAGCAGGGCCAGCGATACTGCGAGCAACCGTGGTATTGCCAGTAGCAAGGGATGCGTTGTTGATCACAAATAATGCGCCGTCGGTTGCATCACTGGCACTGCCGACGTCAGAAAGTACTAATTTATTTGTATCAGCATCATAAACGATACCATGAATATTAACGGAAACTTTGTTACCGCTTGCATCACTGGGTGTGATTGTACGAGTTGCCATAGCGGTAAAGCCACCATCTACATAATTATCGTATACTGCAACATCACCATTAGTGAGTGCCACATATAAGCGATCGTTTATATCATCGTATGTTACATCCCACGGTTTTGCGTCTGTAACTGTACTAGCTAAAGGCGCTGCATTTCCTGCGGCGGTAGCACCAAAGACAGTGATCTGCATGGCATTAAAGTCAGCGGCAAAAATGAGTCCGCGCTTATTTGATATATGAATACCTTTGGGATTGACTAACGTAGTGTTGCTGCCGGTAATGGTACGATCACGATTACTGTCAAACATACCCCCATCGGCACGGCTTAATACTTGGCAAACGGTGCTAAGAGCGCCATTACCAGAATCGCTGGCTTGAATTAAATTACCTAAGCTATCAAATGCAACACCTTCATTTGCACCACTATTAAATGTTTTTAACTTTGCAGCATTTTGATTAATCAAATCAACGGTGCCTGCATTATCAGCACCATTATTAGCCAAAATAAAAGTTGCTGCTGCAAATCCTGGAGTACCATCTGATCCATTCGTGCCATCGCTACCATTTGTCCCATCAGCGCCATTACTACCATCGACGCCGTCCATGCCCATTTCACCTTGCGGGCCTACAGCGCCATCTTTTCCATCATCGCCACTACAGCCGGTTAAGCCAATCAAAATTGCTAGAGTAAGCGCAGACAAACAAAGTTTACTGGTCATTAATTGTGCGTGAATAGATTTGGTGCTTTCGCCTGATTTTAACGTTTTCATAACTTGTACCTTCTTAAATATTCCATCAAATGTGAACATACAAAGAGCTTGGCTTAAAACAGCTTATACCAATCGTGTTAAGTTGTTAGTCATTTATAGCGACGGATAAATAGAGTGATAACAAGGCATAAATTTTTATATGTAGTTGTTCTACATGAAAAATTCATAACGCCGTTAGCGCTTTATTTAGCACGCTAGAAAGGCTAAATATTTAAGTCGATTGGTATTATATAAAAGCGTGAACACTTTGCTCACGAGCTAACCTCAGTGAATAAACGTGGCAGGGAAATAATTGGATGCAAGAAAGTTGAAAAAAAGTGAGATTTTTTTAAATGTTTGAAAATAAATAACAAAGGAGCCTACGCTCCTTTGTTATTTTATTAACTTAAACGTTGGTTACTTAGTAATAAAGTTTTTTATGCTATCGAGTATACCTTGTGAGCCTAAGCCCATTTCATCATGCATTTGTTCTTGCGTGCCATGCTTGATGAACTCATCAGGAATACCTAAATTAAGGATGCTTACTGTTGCTTTTATAGCTGCTAAATATTCATTAACAGCAGAGCCTGCACCACCAACAATCGCGTTATCTTCAAGGGTTACAATGACGTCATGATCGGCTAATAAAGTGTCGATTAGTGCGCTATCAAGAGGTTTAACAAAACGCATATCAACGAGGCTAGCATTTAATTCATTGACTGCCAGTTGAGCGTTTTCAAGTAAAGTACCAAAGGATAAAACTGCGATTTTAGCGCCTTGTTTAATCACACGACCTTTACCAATTTCAAGCTCAGTCATTTGCTCGCAGATTTCAGTTGTGCCAGCACTACCACGAGGATAACGAACTGCAACAGGGCTGTTACAACGATAACCAGTGTACAGCATTTGACGACATTCATTAGTATCACTCGGTGCCATGATAATCATATTGGGGATACAACGGATAAAGCTTAAATCGTATGCGCCTTGATGAGTTTCGCCATCAGCACCAACAATACCAGCACGGTCAATTGCAAATAACACGGGTAAGTTTTGCAGAGCAACATCGTGAATAAGCTGATCGTAGGCACGTTGTAAAAAGCTTGAATAAATAGCGACAACTGGTTTTAAGCCTTCGCAGGCAAAACCTGCGGCTAAAGTAACCGCGTGTTGCTCGGCAATGGCAACATCAAAATATTGCTCAGGGTATTCTTTTGAAAAACGCACCATGCCTGAGCCTTCACGCATAGCCGGGGTGATTGCCATAAGCTTTTCATCTTGACTTGCCATGTCACACAACCAATCGCCAAATACTTTAGAAAAAGTCGCAGCGCCTGGTTTTGATTTTGGTAGGCTGGAAATCGCAGGGTCGAACTTAGGTACGCCGTGATAGCCTATTGGATCTGCTTCTGCTGGTTTATAGCCTTTACCTTTCTGGGTTTTGATATGCAGTAACTGCGGCCCTTTTAGGTTACGCATATTGCGCAGTGTATCAACCAACATGTTTACATCATGACCATCAATTGGGCCAATGTAATTTAAGCCTAACTCTTCAAAAAAGGTGCCTGGGATAACCATGCCTTTTAAGTGCTCTTCCATGCGGCTGGCTAATTCTTTTACTGGTGGCACGCCAGATAGCAGCTTTTTACTACCTTCACGAATGTTAGTGTAAAAACTGCCTGATAAGATACGAGCGAAATGATTAGTTAGTGCACCGACATTTTCAGAAATCGACATTTCGTTATCGTTTAATATGATCAGCATGTCAGATTTAACATCACCTAAGTGATTCATTGCTTCAAACGCCATGCCCGCGGTAATCGCACCATCACCAATAACCGCTACTGTTTTTCGTCCTTTGCCTTCTTTTTGCGCCGCAATTGACATGCCTAAAGCAGCAGAAATCGAGGTGCTTGAATGGCCAACACTAAAAGTGTCGTAGTGGCTTTCTTCACGAAATGGAAACGGATGTAAACCGTCTTTTTGGCGGATCGTGTGCATTTGATCACGGCGCCCTGTGAGAATTTTATGTGGGTATGCTTGATGGCCTACATCCCATACTAAGCGATCTTCAGGGGTGTTATATACATAATGAAGCGCTACAGTAAGCTCAACTGTGCCTAAACCTGATGCTAAGTGACCACTACTTTGCGAGACTGAGTTTAGTAAGTAATCACGTAACTCATTACTAAAAGCAGGTAATTTGTCTTGCGCTAAATCACGCAACTGGGCTGGTTCGTCAACCAAACCTAATAATGGATACTTGCTACTATCAAGTGTCATGATTTTTAATACATCCTTCGCTAACCAGAGGTCATTATAGCGTAATATTACTCTGATTCTTTAGTTATTTTGTACATCATTACTTGCTCAAGCTAGAGCCTAGAATTAATAATCGCGTTCAACAATATATTTTGCCAAGTTTTCTAGCTCAGAAGTGTCAGCATCTATTGCTGCTAACGCATCGAGTGCGCATTTTAGTAATGATTGTGCTTTTTGTTTTGCACCTGTAAGCCCAAGTAGAGCAGGGTAGGTCGCTTTATTTGCTGCAACATCGGAGCCTTGTGGTTTACCTAAGACTTGGGTATCACCTTCGATATCAAGAATATCGTCTTGCACCTGAAAAGCCAGCCCAATTGCATCACCAAACTGTTTTAATTGTAATAATGTTTGTTGATTTGTATCAGCTGCGCATAATGCACCTAAAGTAATTGCACAATTTAACAAAGCACCTGTTTTTAATTTATGGATACGTTCGAGCTCAGCTAAATTGACTAATTTGTCAGTCGCTGCAATATCCAGTGCTTGACCACCGACCATACCTTCAATACCCGATGCTTTGGCAAGTGCTGCAATCATTTTTAACTGTTGCTGTGCAGGAACGTTAAATGAATGGTTAGCAATTAAATCAAACGCTAATGTTTGCAGCGCATCACCGGCTAAAATAGCATGAGCTTCGCCATAGACAATATGGCAAGTCGGTCTACCACGTCGCAGGTCGTCGTCATCCATCGCGGGTAAATCATCATGAACTAACGAATAACTATGAATACATTCAATAGCAGCAGCCAACACGTCTAAATCTTGTTTATTTGCGCCAAGCATTTTTCCCGTGGCATACACTAAAAATGGTCGTAATCGTTTACCGCCATTTAAAACGCTGTAGTGGGTGGCTTGTTTGATGCTGTGCTCGGTATCGAGCGGTTGCTCAAAATACCGATTGAGAGTGGCTTCAACATCTTGTTGAGCACATTTTATTTGCTCTGTTATTAACACCCGTTATTCCAAATCATTATCAAAGTTAGTAAGTGGTGACTGACTATCACTACCCATTAAAATAGCTACTTTTTGTTCAGCTTGTTGTAACTTACTTGAAGATGCGCCGGCTAAAGCAATACCGCGTTCAAACTGTTTTAATGATTGCTCAAGGGAAAGCTCTCCTTGCTCCATTTCTGTGACGATTAAGGATAATTCATCAAGCGCTTGCTCGAAGCTTAGGTTCTCTGGTTTTTTCGTCGCCATACTGATTTAACTTAGATGATAGAAATGTGAGGCCAATTTTAGGGGGAATGCTAAACTAGGTCAAAGGGTGATGCATTTTTTTTGAATAATTAATTGTTTTCTTGCCACTTTTAATTATTTATACCTTTACTTAAGCCTTGCAGGTTATCAATGGTAGCTTAAAATGCTAAACAGGGTTGAAAACTTTCATTTCATTTTTTTCATTAAATGGTTTAAGTAATTCAATAGATTGCCGATAAGCTGTTAATAATAAAAATTTGTTGCTGGTAGCAACAAAGCATCGATTCCTCTGGAGGGGTAAGTGGATTTAGCAACCATTATAGGTATTCTCGGAGCTATTGGTCTTATTGCTATGTCAATGGTACTAAGTAGTGGCGGCGAAGTGGCTATGTTTTATAACACGCCATCGGTGGTTATTGTTTTCGGTGGTTCGATTTTTATAGTGTTATCAAACTATACGATGAGTCAATTCCTCGGTATCGGTAAAGTCGCGGCTAAAGCCTTCATGTTCAAAATAGAGTCACCTGAAGAGCTTATCGAAAAAGCAGTTGAACTTGCAGACTCGGCCCGTAAAGGCGGATTTTTAGCACTTGAGGAAGCAGAAATACCCAATGCGTTTATGCGTAAAGGGGTTGATATGCTTGTTGACGGTCATGACGCTGATGTTGTTCGTGCCACCTTGCAAAAAGATATTTCTCTTACTTCTACTCGTCATGAATCGGGGGCCGGTTTGTTTAAAGCGCTTGCCGATATTGCGCCTGCGATGGGTATGATAGGTACTTTGATTGGTCTAGTTGCGATGTTGTCGAATATGGATGACCCTAAAGCGATTGGTCCTGCGATGGCGGTAGCGCTTTTAACAACATTATATGGTGCGTTTTTAGCAAACGTGGTGGCAATTCCTATCCAAGTAAAATTGGAATTGCGTAAAGACGAAGAAGCAATGAATCAGCGGCTAATTTTAGATGCGGTATTAGGTATACAAGATGGCCAAAATCCAAAAGTCATCGAAGGTATTTTGAAAAACTACCTCGCTGAATCAAAACGAAAAGTGGATACTGAGGAGTAAGCATGTCAGATCAAGAGTGCAAGTGTCCACCACCCGGGTTACCAGCATGGATGGGTACCTTCGCGGATTTGATGTCACTATTGATGTGCTTCTTTGTACTTTTACTCGCGTTTTCAGAAATGGATGTACTTAAATTTAAACAAATCGCAGGCTCAATGAAGTTTGCCTTTGGTGTACAAAATAAAATAGAAGTAAAAGATATTCCCAAAGGAACATCCGTTATCGCGATGGAGTTCACCCCAGGTAAACCTGAACCTACTCCAATCGAAACCATTCAACAGCAAACTGTCGAAATGACCCAGCAAATGCTTGAGTTTCAGGCTGGTGATGAAAGCTCAGCTGGCGGTCGTCAAGAGCAACGCGGTAATAAGCGTGGCGGTGAGTCACAAAGTACAGCGCAACAACAAGCATCAGAACAATCTATTTCTGCAGCTGATCAAGAGCAGGTTAATGAGTTAGTTAAAAAGATAGCCCAGCAATTGGAACAACAAATCATGGATGGTGCTGTTGAGTTGGAATCATTAGGTCAGCAAATTATTATTCGTATTCGTGAAAATGGTTCATTTCCATCTGGGAGTGCATTTTTACAACCTAAGTTTAAACCAATCATTCGTGATATAGCTGCGTTACTAAAAGATGTGCCAGGTGAAATTACGGTGTCTGGTCATACTGATGATTTTCAAGTTTCGAATGAGCTGTATACCAATAACTGGGACTTATCATCGAAGCGTGCAGTTGCGGTTGCAACTGAAATGCAAAAAGCGCAAGGCTTTGATAAAACCAGAATGGTTGTTGTCGGTCATGCCGAAACTCGACCACTTGTTCCAAATGATTCTGATGCGGATAGACGACGTAATCGCCGCGTGGAAATTTCAATAATGCAAGGCAAGGCTAAGGAATCAGATCCGATAGATGTTCGTTAAGATGCTTGGCAAAGTACCTAATTTAGCTTAAAGTAGTTTTTTAACAAGTGTAACGGAGTGTCTGATGAAAAACGTTGATAAATATAGTTATATGCCGGGCAATGGTTCTGGTGGCGATGATGAAGAGAAGAATGTTAAGTAACGTCAATGCCTAATTGGGTGAACAATTTAATTTTTATACTTGAATATAGCTGGGTGTTATTTTTACTCCCAGCTATTTTTGTATTTTACATACGTAAGGATTGGTTGGCATTACGCTTTGTCTTGATTACAGCTGTTTTCTTCTTGTATGGCGCTGTGATTTATTCAAGCCTTAGAGAGTTAGATGACCCTTATATTTGGCGTTATGTAGTTTGGGCTTTTAATGATATTGCTTGGATGGCTTTGATTGCTTACTGGGCTATTAAAGATAAAGTGTATCTTTGGCAAAGTGTGATCGGTCAGTTGGTTGTAATTAGTGCGCCTATCTTACAATTATTTAGATTAGTGGATCGCCACCTTTGGGATTTATCGTATAGCACTATGCTATATAAAACGTTATTACCTTTAATCAATATTGGCACTGTCGTTGTGTGCTACCTTCCTCTGTTGTATTTATTTATGCGAAAAAATCGCAGTTTAAAGAGCTAATCATTAACTATTTGTAGATTAAATTACGTGTGCTAAACTACTGTGTAAATAACCAGTTGTTGATAGTGCCCTATGAAACTTTATATAGCCGAGAAGCCATCTTTAGGTCGTGCCATTGCTGATGCGCTACCAAAGCCTCATAAAAAACATGATGGCTATATTGAAGTGGCTAATGGCGATTGTGTTTCTTGGTGTATAGGTCACTTGCTCGAGCAGGCAGAGCCTGATGATTATAATGAGCAATATAAAAAATGGCGCTTTGATGACTTACCGATTATCCCACAGCAATGGCAGTTAAAAGCAAAATCTAAAACTCGTAAGCAACTTACGGTACTTAAAAAGTTAATCAAACAAGCTGATCAACTTGTTCATGCTGGTGATCCAGACCGAGAAGGGCAATTACTTGTTGATGAGGTGATTGAGCAAGTTAAACTTAGCCAAGCCAAAAAACAGCAAATTCAACGTTTATTGATCAGTGATTTGAATGTTAGCGCGGTTAAAAAGTCGCTGCAAAACGTTCGCTCTAACCGTGAATTTATTCCACTTAGTGTATCTGCTTTGGCGCGTTCGCGAGCTGATTGGCTGTTTGGTATGAATTTAACGCGCGCCTATACGCTTGCAGGTCAAAAAGCAGGGTTTGGTAATGTATTATCAGTAGGGCGTGTACAAACACCAATATTAGGATTGGTTGTTCAGCGTGATAACGAGATTGCTAATTTTGTGCCAAAACCTTTTTATGAAGTATTAGCCCATTTAAGTACCGAAAATAAAGAGCCGTTTACAGCAAAGTGGCAACCAAGCAAAGCGTGTGAACCTTATCAAGATGAAGAGGGGCGAGTGCTCCATCGAGGCCTTGCTGAGAATGTTGCGTCGCGAATTTCTAATCAATCAGGTGAAGTTACTGCGCTTGAACAAAAGCAGAAAAAGCAACAAGCACCTTTGCCGTATAATTTGTCAGCGTTACAAATTGATGCTGCGAAAGCTTTTTCAATGCCTGCACAAAAGGTATTGGATATTTGTCAAAATTTATATGAGCGTCACAAGCTAATTACCTATCCACGTTCAGACAATCGTTACTTGCCCAAAGATCATCACCAAGAAGCAGCCAGTATAATAAAGGCAATTGCCATCAATGGCGGGCAAAATGACACTCATTGCCAAGGCGCAGATGTGAGTAAACGCAGTAAGTGTTTTAACGATGCTAAGGTGGCTGCGCATCACGCCATTATTCCTACCGCTAAGCAGCAAAAGTCAGCAAGTTTGAGCGTTGAAGAAGGTAAAGTGTATGGTCTTATTAGCCGTCATTATCTGATCCAGTTTTATCCAGACTACATTTACAATGAAACAAAGGCTGAAATAACAATTAATGGTGGTATCTTTAAAGCCAACGCAAAACAAGATGTAAGTTTAGGCTTTAAAGCGTTAATGGGAAAAACCGCATTAAAAGATGAGCAGATATTGCCGCCATTAATTAAAGGGCAACAGTTGCAGTGTGAACGCGGTGAAGTAATTGATAAAATGACCAGCCCGCCAGCTCATTTCAATGATGCAACGCTGCTTAGTGCAATGACAGGTATTAGTCGGTACGTTAAAGATCCAGAAATCAAAAAAATACTCAAAGAAACAGATGGCTTAGGAACCGAAGCAACCAGAGCGGGTATTTTAGAGTTATTATTTAGAAGACAATTTTTAAGACGTCAAGGTAAACTCATTTTAGCAACCGATACAGGTAAAGCATTGATCAGTGCGTTACCGCATGGTTTAGCCAGCCCAGACCTAACCGCAAAATGGGAAGTATCGTTGGGCGACATAGCAGAACAACAAATGAGTTATCAACAATTTTTAAATCCTTTATTAGTGGATTTAGCGGCTTTTGTGGAACTTGCCAAAAATTGTGATAGCAACGTATTTGCACAATTACCAAAAACGCCGCAAAAGCGGCGTTTTACAAGAAAAACTAAACCAAAAACAAAATCGGCTTAGTCATCCATTGCTAAGATTATTGATTAAACAAAGCCACCGCAGCGTTACTCATTGCAGTGATACCTGTGGGGATTGCAACTTTATAGTCAGGTGCAAATTTACTTGAATGTAGTGAAGGTAAAGTTGCCCCTGATGTTTGTGCCGCTTGATATTGAGCTTGCTCTACACCACCTAACCAAAATAAGGTGATAGGGATGTTTTTATCTGTGCGGCCATATAAACCAAAATCTTCCCCTGCCATAACCGCTTCGGTTTCAAGTACATTACTTTGTCCAATCGCCGAGCTAATCGCACTACGTACAATATTAGTTTGTGCAGGGTCGTTATATGTAGATGGGATTGACTCATCTTCATGTACATAAACCACAGGTATTAAGCTTTCATCCAATCCTGCACTTAATGCAATGCCTTTAGTTATACGTTTTATAGCTGCAATTTGTTGCTCGCGAATTTTAGGATTATAACTTCTAAGTGTCAGCTGTAGCTTTACTTCATTCGAAATTACATTATGTTTAGCTCCACCGTGAATTGAACCCACTGTAATTACTGAGGGTTCAAGAGGTGATAATTCGCGACTGGTAATTGTTTGCAGTGCCAACACTATTCGTGATGCGATAACAACAGGGTCAATAGTCATATGTGGGTAAGCACCATGACCACCTTTACCTTTAACCGTAATATCTACTGAATCCACACTGGCCATGGTGTACTCATTTTTCATACTGACTTGTCCTGCAGGAACACTCGCACTAACATGCAAAGCGATAACGTGATCAGGAGTCGGATATTTACTAAATAAACCTTCTTTGAGCATCGCTTTTGCACCGCCTCCCACCTCTTCAGCAGGTTGTGCCACCATCATTAAGGTTCCTTGCCATGCATCTTTATGTAGCATTAATTGTTGCGCAGTACCAATAAATGAACTCATATGAATATCATGACCACATCCGTGCATCACACCAACGTTTGCTCCTTCATCATTCATAACAGTGACTGTTGAAGCATATGATTTACCAGTTTGTTCTATGATTGGTAAGCCGTCTGTATCAGTACGGATCATTATTGTCGGGCCATCACCATTTTTATATAAGCCTACTACACCAAAGCCACCCACATTGTCGGTCACCTCATAGCCAAGCGCACGTAATTTGGTGGCAAGCTTTTCTCCCGTTTCTTGCTCATGGTATGAAAGTTCTGGGGACTGGTGTAAATCTAAGTAAAACTTTTCAATAGCAGGCATCGTTTTATCTAACTTCAGCTCCAAGGTTGTTGAGCTTGCTAATGGACTAAGCAGTATAAGTGCAGCGTATAGACTATGAAATTTCATAAAAGACCTTTTTGATTTATGGCTTGTGATTCTGGGCTTGTAATTATTATGTTTGCCTCCATATAAAACCCTAAATAGTCTGATATGGCAATCAATAGCAATGAATAATATGGTAAATGTTAATCCGCAAAATCTTCAACAAGTGCTGGGTGAAACATCACAACAAAAACTAGTCCTGTTAAGTTTCTTTTCAGCACAAAGTCCAGAGTGTCAATCTCAAGCAGCTATTTTACAGACAATAGCCAAAGATTATGGTGACTATATATTAGTTGCCACATTAGATTGTGATTTAGAGCAAGCACTCGCAGCACAACTAGCACAGCAAGTTGGACTACAAACATTACCAACCTTAGTGCTATTAAAAGATTCAGCACCTGTTGATGTATTAGCCGGTGCACAAGCTGAAACTCAAATCAGAGAAGCGTTAAGTAAACATTTACCGCAGCCTCATGAAATGTTGTTAGAACAAGCCAAGCAAGCACTGATCGCTCAGGATTTAAATCAAGCGTTTAATTTTGCCAAGCAGGCTTACGAATTAGACAATACAAATGCGCGTATAAAATTAGTATTGGCAGATATATGCATTCAAATTCATAAACTGGATGACGCGCAAGCTTTGTTAGCTTCAGTAAATGAAAATGAGCAAGATGCATACTTTACAAATATTCAAGCAAAGTGCGCACAAGCACTTCAAGCACAAGAATCGCCAGAGCTAAAAGCATTACAAGCGAAAGTTGAAAAGTATCCTAACGATCTTGAATTAAAAGTTGAACTAAGTGCAGCATACGACCAAGCAGGCAAAAAAGAGCAAGCGTTAGAGTTACTATTTACAGTGTTGAAAAAAGATTTGAATTTTGCCGATGCCAAGGTAAGTTATTTAGCTATTATTGCCTCTTTACCGGATGGTGATAGTTTAGCGGCTAAATATAGAAGAAAGCTTTACAGTATCCTCTATTAACACGTTTTTATTTTGTTTTATGGAAAGCGCCGAAGTTAATGGCGCTTTTTTTATGCCAAAAACTTGCGAAATATCGATAATAGATAATACTGAAGATCCTTTCAGGGAAAAGTCGTTGTTATTTTGTACAGTTGACTAGGGGTTTTAGCGTGTTTAGCGCGTAAATTGAACGAACAGCACTTTATTTCAAGTTTTCTTTAAAAAACGCTTGCGTAAAATTCGCCGCGCCCTATAATGCGACCCCACTGAGACGGCAGACAGCAACGCTTAAGCTGCAAGAGTTAATCAGTTAGTCGAGTAAAACTTAAGTTTAGATTTTTAAGAAAGTTTAAAATTAAGTGTTGACAAAAAAATAGGAAAGCGTAGTATGCGCAGCCCTAGCGAGATAAAGTTTAACTTTAACCGCAACGTTCTTTAACAATATAAAGCAATCATCTGTGTGGGCACTCGTACAGATTGAGTTCTAACAGCCAAGCTTAGTTCGCTAAGCAAGGCAAAAAATTTAGAGTCTCA